>NZ_JADZGH010000108.1:1811-6785 GCF_015865005.1 Rhodococcus sp. CX | reverse complement strand
TCGGCGGCGCACCGTCAGCTCGACTACTGGGCGACGACCCTGGCAGGGGTACCGGACACGCCGCTCCCGCTGCCCACCGACCGTCCCCGCCCGGCCCGGCCGACGTTCGAGGGGGATGCGACCGCAGTACACCTCGACGCGGAGTTCCACACCCGGTTGCGCACCGTCACCCGCGCCCACGACGTGACCACCTTCATGCTGCTCCACGCGGTCCTCGCGGCGCTGCTCGCCCGCCGCAGCGGTCGATCGGACATCGTCGTCGGCACGGCGGTCGCGGGACGCAGCGATCCGCGGCTGTCCGCACTCGTCGGCATGTTCGTCGGCACCGTCGCGCTGCGCACCCCCGTCGACCCGGCCGCCACCGTCACCGACCTGCTGCGCAGGGTGCGTGCCGCCGACCTCGGTGCGCTCGCCCACGCCGACGTCCCGTTCGAGCAGGTCGTCGAGCGGATGGCCCCGCACCGCGACAGCGCACACCATCCGCTGTTCCAGGTGATGCTCACCCATCGCCCCGGTGGAGCCGAGAACCCCGTGCCCCAGCTGCCCGGCATGCACATTCGCGACACCGAGCTGGGAACCCCACCGGCACTGTTCGACCTGTCCTGGGAGATCGTCGAGGACCACACCGGCGACGAGGCGCACGGACTCGACCTGCGCGTCGTCTACGCCACCGACCTCTTCGACGCCACGACCGTCGAGACCCTCCTCGCGGAGTACGTGGCGCTGCTGGACGCGGCGCTGGCCACCCCCGGCCGACCCGTCGGCGCGGCCGAGGTGACCCCGAGAACCCTGCGGGAGATCCTGGCCGGTACGGCCGTCGCCCATCCTCGAGCGATCGCCGTGCAGGCCGGATCGGTCGCATGGACCTACGCCGAACTCGACGCGCGCGCCGGGAGGATCGCATCCGAACTGGTGGCGCGCGGGGTCGGCCGCGGCGACCTCGTCGCCGTCGCGGTGCCGCGCGGTGCGTACTGGCCGCTCGCCGTCTGGGCCGTCACGCGGGTCGGGGCGGCCTGGGTGTCGGTCGACGTCCACCAGCCGCCCGCGCGGAGCGCGGCGATCCTCGGCGATTCGGGTGCGACCGTCGGCCTGACCGTGCCGCACGCCGCCCCGGCCGGCCGGTCGGGCCGCGGGGCGGTGGAATGGATCGACATGACCGGCTCGTACGCCGGGTCCCCGCCGCCGGAACCGCAGCAGACGGTCGACGACCTCGCGTACGTCATCTACACCTCGGGCACCACCGGCACTCCGAAGGGTGTGACGGTGCCGCATCGCGGAATCACCGCGCTCGTCGACGTCCACCGCCGACGGCTCGGGATCTTCCCCGGCGACCGCGTATTGCAGGCGGCGTCGACCACATTCGATGCCGCTGTTCTGGAACTGCTCGGCGCGCACGCGCACGGCGGCACGCTGGTGATCGCCGACGACGAATCGTTCGCCGGTCCCGCACTGCAGCGCCTCCTGATCGAATCGCGCGTCGATCACTTCTGCCTCACGCCGACCGTGCTCGCCACCCTCGACCCGGACACGCTGCCACCCGCCACGGTGATGGCGGGCGGCGAGACCCTGCATCCGGCGCTCGCCCGGCGCTGGTCGCGGCACCGCCTCTTCAACGGGTACGGGCCGACCGAGCTGACCGTCATGGTCTCGTGTGCCGGGCCGCTGACCGATACCCCGGCGAAACCGGCTGTCGGCCTTCCCGTTCCGGGGACGACCGGTTACGTTCTCGACGCGCGGCTGCACCCGGTTTCGCGCGGAACGGTGGGGGAGCTGTACGTCACCGGCGCCGGGCTCGCCCGCGGATACCACCGTCGGACCGGCCTCACCGCAACGCGATTCGTCGCCGATCCCTTCGGTAAACCCGGCGGCCGGATGTACCGCACCGGAGACTTGGTGCGGGTCGGCGCCACCGGCGAGTTCGAACACGTCGGACGGGTCGACGACCAGGTGCAGATCCACGGTATCCGGACCGAACCCGCCGAGGTCGACGCGGTGCTGCTCGCCGCCGAGGACGTCGACGCCGCGGTCACCGTCGCGGTGCCCGCGGCGGACGGAAACATCTGTCTCGCCTCGTATGTCCAGGGCCGTCCCGATCCGGACCGTCTGCGCCGCCGGCTCGCCACGCACCTGCCGCGTCATCTGCGACCGGCCACCGTCACCGTCGTCGACGCACTGCCCCTGCAGCCGTCCGGCAAGGTCGACCGCGCGGCACTACCGGCACCGGACCCCTCGTGGTCCGCCGCGAACCACGTTCCACCGAGCGGACCGACCGCGCGCACCGTCGCCGCCGTCTACGCGCAGCACCTCGGCATCCCGGTCGGTGCGGTATCGGCCGACCGCGGATTCTTCGATCTCGGTGGCAGTTCGCTCGGCACCGTCGCGGTCGCGGGGGAGTTGTCCGAGGCGCTCGGGCGCACCGTTCCGGTCGGCTGGTTGTTCGACGCCCGGTCTGTCGACGAGCTCGCCCGCCGGATCGATTGCGACGCCACCGCGACCGCGAATCCGGACCCCCTTGCGGTGCTGGTGCCTCTCGGGGCGGGTGACCCGGACGTGCGGCCCCTGTTCTGCGTGCATCCGATCAGCGGATTGGCCTGGTGCTACGCCGGTTTGGCTGCGCATCTGGACGGTGTACCCGTGTACGGGCTGCAGGCGGTCGGACTCGATCCGATCCCCGGCTCGATCTCGGAGTTGGCCGCGCACTACGTCGACCGGATCCGCGCCGTGCAACCCGACGGTCCCTATCATCTCCTCGGATGGTCCGCCGGCGGCACGATCACGCACGAGATCGCGGTGCAGCTGCGCGCGGCGGGACACCGCGTCGCACTGCTCGCGCTGCTCGACACGTTCCCGGCGGAGTTGGTGCCGGACGTGCCCGAGCCTGCCTACGGTGAATCCGAGATCGACACCACCGGATTGCCGGACGCTCTCGTCGCCCGGGTTCGCGAGCGTGCGGACACCGCCGCGGTGACCGTCGAAACCGCCCTGCGCCAGCATGTTCCGGGCGTCCACGACGGCGAGATCCATCTCTTCACGGCCGAATCCGAGCACCGCGGGCCGGCCGCGCTCGCCGCGGCGTGGAACCGCCACGCAACCGATGGTGTGGTGGAACATCCACTGCCGTTCGCACATTCGGATCTGACGACGCCGGACGCGCTTCGCCGGATCGCGCCCGCGCTGATGCAGCACGGGCAGTTTCACAGTAATTGCCACCAATTCACGCCCGCCGGGCGTAGTAGCAGTGTCATCGGAACGAGGGAGACACCCTGATGGAAGTACACGACTACCTGCGAATTCTGCAGGCACGATGGAAGATCATCGCCGTGACGACGGTCGTGGTGTTGCTCGGCGCACTCGGCGCCTCGCTCCTCGCGACACCGCAGTACCAGGCATCGACGCGGCTGTTCGTGTCGACCTCGTCCGGCGCGTCGGTCAGCGAGATCTACCAGGGCAACCGGTTTTCGCAGGAACGCGTCGCCTCGTACACCAAGCTGCTCACCGGCACGACCGTGGCGGGACGGACGCTCGACGCTCTCGGGATCACCGATCTGACTCCGGCCGGGCTCGCGGCCAAGGTCAAGGCGTCGTCGGCGCCGGACACCGTGCTCATCGACACCACGCTCACGGACACGTCCCCGGAGCGCGCCCGCGATCTGGCGAACGCCCTGTCCGACGAATTCGTCATGATGGCACGTGAACTGGAGACCCCGGAGAACGGGGGCGCGCCCGCGGCACGCGTCGTCGTCGAGCAGTACGCGACCACCCCGGCCGCTGCGGTGTCCCCGAACACGAAACGCAATCTGGTGCTCGGGCTTCTGGTCGGTCTTCTGCTCGGCATCGGTGCCGCCGTCCTGCGTGACCGTCTCGACAACACGGTCAAGGATCGCAAGACGGCCGAGGACATCGCCGGTGCCGGCCTGGTCGGGACGATCCCGCTCGACAAGGAGCGTCAGAACGAGGTGGCGATCGTCTTCCGGGACGCGAATTCCGGTAGCGCCGAGGCATATCGCGAGCTGCGCACCAATCTTCAATTCCTCGACGTGGACAACCCGCCCCGTGTTCTCGTCGTCACCAGCGCCCTCCCGGCCGAAGGCAAGACCACCACGGCCATCAACACCGCCCTGGTGCTCGCCGAGGCGGGGCATTCGGTGGTGCTGGTGGAGGGCGATCTGCGCCGGCCGCGGGTCTCGAAGTACCTCGGTGTGCTCGGCGATGCCGGGTTCAGCACCGTATTGTCCGGCCGGGCCGGGCTCGACGATGTGCTGCAGCCGACTCGTTTCGAGAATCTGACGGTGCTCGCCGCGGGGACGCTGCCTCCCAACCCGAGCGAACTCCTCGGATCCGCAACCGCGAAGCATGTCATCGCGGAACTCCGCGCACGATTCGACTACGTGATCATCGACGCGTCGCCGCTGTTGCCGGTGACCGACGCGGTCGTGCTCAGTGCCGCCGCGGACGGCGCACTCGTCATCGCACGACACGGCAAGACCACGCGCGAACAGATGGTCCGCGCCGTCGGCAATCTCGATAGTGCCGGTGTGCGGGTGCTCGGCACCATCATCACGATGACCCCGTCGAAGGGGCCCGGCGCCTACGAATACCGGTACTTCTACGAGTCCGACGATTCCGGCAAGGCGACGACCCCCGCCACGGTCGTGGCGGCCCCGCGCGTCGAGTCGGAGGCGGCACCGGTCCCGAACCCGGTCCCCGCCTACACGGTGGCGCCGAGTTATCCGGAGGTGGTGCTTCCCCGGGCAGGGGAGCGGCCGGTGGTGCAGGCGCGGATGCGGCCGCTCAACGGAAGCTCAGTCGTGGATCCGGGTCAGCAGGGGCAGTAGAAGATCTGCGATCTCGCTTCCGACCGTGGCGAAGGTCTCTTCGTCGCAGCCGATCGGATCGGTGATGTCGTCGAGCCCGGGTGCCGTCGCGTGTACCCGGGCCGCCGACAGTTCTGCGACGGTCGAGGCGCCACTGGCC
>NZ_JADZGH010000108.1:0-1801 GCF_015865005.1 Rhodococcus sp. CX | reverse complement strand
CTGCAGCCGGGCTGCCTCGCGAAGGGTGAACGTGACGCGCATCATCCGCGGGGCCGCGGTGATCACCGCCGAGCGATGGGCTTCGGACATGGTCAGGACGAGGTCGGCGTCCTCCGCGATGGCCGGGGTCAACCGGCGGGCGGTGAATCCGTGCGGGTCGCCGCCGAGTTGCTGCAGCACCAGCGCGGCCGTCGATTCCATACCGTGACCGACCAGGGCGCGGGTGCCGGCGCTGTGCGCGGAGAGATCCGGTCGCCCGGCCTCGGCGGCGAACGCCGTGGTCAGAAGCTCGGCCGTGGGCGATCGGCAGATGTTTCCCGTGCATACGAAGAGGACCCGCATCGCCTGATCCTATGCACCGCCCGGCCCGCCGCGCGGAGCCGTACCACAGCGGTGGAATCGAGTCCCCTCAATTGCCCGTATGCCGTATCGAGACCGTTGGGTAACATCGGGGCGTCTTGGGGCGCCGGGGGTGAGCACTGGAGCGGCGCCGGAATTGCAGAAGGCGGCTGATGAGTTCGGTACTCGGGGTGACCGTTGGGGAGAGCGCCGTCCGGATCGTGCGTCCGATCGACCGGACCACGCCCTCGGCGGGATTTCAGTTCCAGGTGGTGGACACAGGTCGCGACGACCCCGCCCGTCTCGCCGCACAGACCTTGGGCGTGTTGTTCCAGACGGGCGTGGCGGGGGAGCCGATCGACGCTCTCGGTGTGGTGTACCGCGACGCGGCGCAGGCGGACCGGATCCGCAAGGCCATGGCGGAACAGGGTCTCGACAGGTTCGACCTGGTCTCCGAGTCCGAGGCGGCGCTGGCGTATCTGCGTGCCAGCGGTGAGCTCTGCACCGACACGGCGGTGTTCTACGACCTGGGCGATTCCGGCCTCACCGTGACCGTCGTCGACCTTCCGTCCGGCGAGGTCCTCGCGGGACGCACCGACACCGTCGGGGGACGGGTGTTCGACGCTGCGATCCGCGAACACCAGCTCGGCACGAACGGGGTGTGGCTGCCCGACGATCCGGCGACCGTCACCGAGTTCGACGCGCAGTGCCGCGAGGCGAAGGAACAGCTGTCCGCGAGCGACGCGGTCGCGGTGCCGGGAGCTGCCGGGCTCATTCTCATGTCGCGGGACACCTTCGACCCGCTGATCGCGCAGTGCGTCGAATCGTCCGCGCGGTTCGTCCGCGACATCGTCGAGCGTGCCGGCCGGGATCCGGAGGCGATCGTGCTGCTCGGTGGCGGCGCGCACATCCCCCTCGTCCAGGAGGTCCTGCGGTCCTGGCTGCGGCTGCCGCTGGTGGTGCCGCACGAGCCGGAGCTGGTCCTCGCGAAGGGCGGCGCTCTCCTTGCCGGTCGGCCGAAGGACTCGATACCGGGCATGACCACGCGCATCGTCCCGCCGCCGGCGGCGACCGAGCGCATCGCGCGCCCGGCCGGGGCGCAGGCCGGTGTCAGCGGATTCGCAGCCACGGACCGGCGCACCGAGCAGCGCACCGATCGGATCGCCCGTCCCAAGGAGAAGCCCGCGAATGCCGCGGACGCGGACGAATCGCGGTCCTGGCTGGGGATGCTCACAGCCCGCGGACCCCGGGTCAGCGGCAAGCAGATCAGCGGCGCGGGCCTCGCGGGAACCGCTCTGATGGTGGTGGCCCTGATCGGTGTCGCCCTCGGAGCCGGCAACAGCGTCTTCGGTTCGGATCCGGTCGACGAGTCCGCTCCCGCGGAGACGGTGGTGACGACGCCGCCGTCGTCGAAGCCGTCACCGAGGCCCGCCGTGGCGCCGGCACCGGTCACCACGACCAC
>NZ_JADZGH010000010.1:29973-32437 GCF_015865005.1 Rhodococcus sp. CX | reverse complement strand
TCAGTTCGTTTGGTTCCGGCTCGTACACCATCCTGATGGACGCAACCCGGACAGCGCGACGCCGGGCAGCACCCCGACATCTTCCATAGCGGACCTCATCGCGTCCGAGTCGAACACCCTCGAGACGACACAGCAGTTGCGATCGACGAGCAGGATCCCACATTCCGTGCCTGCCAGCTGTACCCGTAATTCATCGAGCACAGGTCGGGCGGCCTGCAGCAACCGTTCTGCCGAGTCCGCCGGGGCGAGCAGGGTCGGTTCCGGAACCTGTGCCGGATCGATGCCACTGAGCTGCGAGCGCTTCCAGGACAGTTCGATCTCCGGCCGTAAGGCGTGCATCACCGTTCCCCTTCCAATCGTGCCCGGCGATCAGCGGGGAGCGACATCGCCCACGTCACGATCCTGCTGGTTGCCGTCACCGGGAACTCATCGACCGGGCCCACGGACCGGGAGATCTTGTGGTCGGCGGAACGCTCGGTGCGGCACCCGGGTTGCGACGCAGCCGATTCGTCATCGCGTCTCCTTTCCGGGCACAGGTCACGGTGCCTACGGGAGGTCCCTGTCGGCGCCGATCTGCAAACGTACTCACCCGAGTGTGGTCCAGGTAATATTCGCCCATCCCACATTCGGTAACTGTTCAGATTCTGAACACCGAGAACCGCCGATGTGGGGAAAGAGGCAACGGTGGCAGTGGCACGGCTCGAGTTCGGCGGCCCCGCGACCGTGATCGGACTGGAGAGCACCAGTGCTTCGCATTCTTCGGGGTCGTCTCGAGCGTCCGGATCCTGCGTACCCACTCCTCCAGGGCGGCACGTTCATCGTCGGACACGATCGGTTCGGCCTCGGACCGCCCAGTACGTGCCATCCACCTGTTCATACGCTTGTGAACAGAATGCCCGACTCAGGACACTAGGCCTCGGTGGCCTCGACCGCGGCCTTGGTGAGGGCAAAGGCCCGGTTGCTGTTGGGCACCCCCGCGTAGACGGCGGTGTGCAGGAAAACCTCGACGAGCTCGTCCGGGTCCACACCGGCGCGCAACGCCGCCCGGATGTGCATGTCGAGTTCGTGCTCGTTGCCGACCGCGGTGAGGATGGCGAGGGTCAGCAGCCGGCGGGTGTGGTGGTCCAGACCGGGCCGCGCCCAGATGTCGCCCCACGCGGTGCGGGTGATGAAATCCTGGAACGGCGCAGTGATCTCGGTGGCCGCCGCCATCGCGCGGTCGACGTGGGCGTCGCCGAGCACCGAGCGCCGCACCCGCATGCCCAGGTCGAACGCGGCGGTGCGCTGGGCACCGGCGGGAGTCGCGCGGGTGAGGTGTTCGCGGACGAGGGCGGTGACCCGGCCGGCCTGCTCGACGCTCGCCAGGTGCGCTGCGGGATCGACGACGTGGAAGCCGGCGCCGGCGATGCCGTCGGCGAGCCGGCGCATCACGTCCGGCGGGGTCGCCGGGTCCTGGGCACCCGCGATCACGAGGGTGGGCGCGACGATCCGGGCCAGGTCGGCGCGGCCGTCCCACGTCGCGAGCGCCTCGCAGCACCCGGCGTACCCCTCGTCGCTCGTCGCGGACACCATCGCGACGTGGCGGTCGATCAGGTCGCGGTCGCGCGCGGCGAGCTCGGGGGTGAACCAGCGACCGACGATCGACTCGGCGATCGAGGCCACGCCCTCGGCACGGACGGTCACGGCCCGTTCCCGCCACGGTTCGGCCGGGAGGAAGGCTGCCGAGGTGCAGAGCAGCGTGAGCGTGCGGACACGTGCCGGATGATGCGCGGCGAGCCACTGTCCGACGGCCCCGCCGAGGGACAACCCCACGACGTGGACGGTGTCGAGAGCGAGTGCGTCGAGCAGCGCGACGACGTCGCCGCCGAGGTCGTCCATCGTGTACGGGCCGTCGACGACCGGTGACTTGCCGTGCCCGCGGTGGTCCACGGCGACGACGTGCGCGAGCGGTGACAGCGCGGCGATCTGCGGCTCCCACATCGACAGGTCGGAGCCGAGCGACCCGAGCAGCAGCACCGCGGGCGCGGAGGGGTCGCCGTGCTGTTCGTAGTGGAGAGCGACGGTCATGCCGGTCCTTCCGTTGTGTGGTGGCGGGCGACCGCGCGGTCGACGAGATCGCCCGCGTGACCGAGATAGTGTGTGGGGTCGAGCAACTCGCGCACCCGGTCGGCACCGAGAGGTCCGGTGATCGCCGGGTCGCGGTCGAGTGGGGTCCCGGCCAGGGCCGCGGCGGTGACGATGTCGCGGGCGTTGTCGGTGTGCTCGGCCAGCGCCGCGGTGACCTTCTCCGCGAGGATCGCGCCTCCGGTGAGCCCGAGGTTGCGGGCCAGCGCGTCCGGGTGCACGTGCAACCCGCCGAGGCTCACCGAAAGCTGGTGTGCCGCACCACCGGATAGCCGGATCAGGTCGGTGAGTGTCTCCCACTCGGCATGCCAGGCACCGGCTGCGCGGGCGAACTCGTGGT
>NZ_JADZGH010000010.1:9465-29963 GCF_015865005.1 Rhodococcus sp. CX | reverse complement strand
CGCGGCGGCCCGCGCGGTGATCGCCGCGACCGGATTGCGTTTGTGCGGCATGGCGGAAGATCCGCCGGGTGCGTCCTCGCCGACCTCGCCGAATTCGGTTGCGGCCATGAGCACGATGTCGGTGGCGGCCTTCGACACCGATCCGGTGGCGACACCGAGCGCGGAGGCGAGAGTCGTGACCGGGGTGCGCACGGTGTGCCACGGCACGATCGGCCGGGCGAGGCCGAGCAGGTCCGCGAGCGTGTCGGCGAACGCGAGACCCTCGGGATACACCGCGGCGAGAGTTCCTGCCGCACCGCCGTACTGGACCGGAAGCATGTCCAGCGCCCGCTCGATCGCGGCGACGCCGTCGTCGAGCGCGACGAGCCAGGTCGCCGCGAGCGCCCCGAAGGTCGTGGGCAACGCCTGCTGGCCGAGCGTGCGGGCAACCATCGGGGTGTCGCGATACGTGGACGCGAGCCGTGCCGCGGCATCGGCTGCGGCCCGCAGGTCGGCGACGACGCGTCGACCGGCCTTGCGGGCCAGCAATATCAGCGCGGTGTCGAGCACGTCCTGACTGGTGGCCCCGACGTGCACGGCGGCGGCCGGCGCGTCGGCGCGTTCCCGCAGGATCTTCACCAGCGGGATCACCGGATTGCCGCCGGCCGCGGAGAGCGTGCCGAGTTCGGCCGGGTCCAGTTCGCGGGCGATCCGCGCGGCCGCCGCGGCGACGGCTGCGACGTCGTCGGCGGTGGCTCTGCCGTAGCGCTCGGCGGCACGGGTGATCGCCACCTCGACGTCGAGCAGGGCCGTCAGCCATGCGTGATCGGACAGCATCGGCGCGAGATCCCCGGCCCCGAAGACCGGGTCGAACAGGCTCCCGCGGGTGTGGTCGGACCGTGCCGGCTCGGACAACGCAGGCTCCCGTCTAGATCGAGAAGAACGGTGTCTCGACACCGTTCGGATCGAGGTCCTGAACGTACACCGTCCACTCGTAGCCGTCGCCGGTCTTGTCGGCGACGAGCTTGGCGCGCTGCGACTCGGGCAGGGCCGTCAGTACCGGATCGGTCGCGTGCTCCGCGAGGTCCTCGGGGAAATACATGCGCGTGTACAGGCGATCCAGCGTGCCGCGGGCGAAGATCCCGACCAGCAGGTGCGGCGCCTGGCCGTCGCCGGAACCCGGCTTGACGGTGTGCACGACGGCCGTTCCCGTCTCGTCGGCGGCGCTGCGGGCGAAGCCCCGGAATCCCGGTGCGCCGTAACGGCCGTCGGTGTCGGCCTGCCACGTCTCGAGCATCGCGTCGGCCATGGGTTCGCGGTGGCCGTCGAGGACCGTGATGCGGACCGTGATGCGGCCGGGAGTGTCTGCGGGGACGACGTTCTCGCCGTCGGTGCCCCAGTCGAGACCGATCTTCCAGTAGGGTCCGACGGTCTGCGACGGCGTCGGGCCGAAGGTGGCGGTGCTCTGGTCGCCGGGGGTGACGGGGTAACGGGGCGCGAAGTCACTCATCGTCGTCCTCCTCGTTCTCGAAGGGGGTGGCCTCGCGGCCGCGCAGCACGATGTCGAAGCGGAACCCGAGGGCCCAGTTGTCGACGGTGGCGTCGTAGTCGAACACGCTGACCATGCGGTGCCGCGCCTCGGCGGGCACCGAGTTGTAGATCGGGTCCTGGAAGAACAGCGGGTCGTCCGGGAAGTACATCTGGGTGACGAGCCGCTGCGTGAACGCCGTGCCGAACAGGGAGAAGTGGATGTGCGCGGGCCGCCACGCGTTGTGGTGGTTGCGCCACGGGTAGGCACCGGGTTTGACGGTGGTGAAGCGGTATTCGCCCTGCGCGTCGGTGACGCAGCGGCCGACTCCGTTGAAGTACGGGTCGAGGGGAGCGGGCCAGCTGTCGTTCACGTGGCGATACCGGCCGGCGGCGTTGGCCTGCCACACCTCGACGAGGGTGTGCGGGACGGGCTTGCCGTCGCTGTCTAGGACGCGGCCGTGGACGATGATGCGCTGGCCGGCTGCTTCGCCGCCGTTGGCGAGGGTCAGGTCGGCGTCGCCGTCCTGCACCCGGTCCTCACCGAAGACGGGGCCGGACAGCTCGCCGAGGCGCTGCGGGATCAGCGTGAGGGGCTGGGCGGGGCGGCGCAGAGCGGTGGTCCGGTAGTCCGGGAAGTCCAGTGGTGGGTGCACGCCCTCGGGGCGGACGAATCGTGGTGGCAGATGAAGCACGGGAACCTCGCGTGTCGAATCGGGAAGGGACGGGGGCGACGTGGTGTCAGTTGTCGGGGCCGCCGGTGTACGCCTCGGCGAGGTACTGCCGGCCGTACCGGGAACCGGTGACGGCGGCGAGCTCGCCGAGGGCGCGACGGCGTTCGAACGATGTTGCATCGGAACGGGTATGGAGCATGGAGGTCATCCAGTAGGAGAAGTTCTGCGCCTTCCACACCCGCTGCAGCGCGGTGTCGCTGTAGGCGTCGAGCAGCGCACCCGAACCGGTCGAGAAGAAGGAGTCGAGGGCACGGAACAGCACGCGTACGTCCGCCAGCGCGAGGTTCAGGCCCTTCGCACCGGTGGGCGGGACGGTGTGCCCGGCGTCGCCGGCCAGGAAGAGGTTGCCGTGGCGCATCGGTTCACACACGTAGGACCGGAACGGCAGCACCATCTGCTCGAAGATGCGGCCGCGCTTCAACTCGAGACCGTCGAGGCCGTCGACGCGCCGCTGCAGTTCGTCCCAGATGCGTTCCTCGCTCCAGCTCGAGGCGTCCTCGGCCGGGTCGCACTGGAAGTACATGCGCTGCACCGTCTCGCTGCGCTGACTGATCAGCGCGAAGCCGTATTCCGAACGGGCATAGATTAATTCGGGTGCGCTCGGCGGCGCTTCGGTGAGGATGCCGAACCAGGCGAACGGATACTCGATGAAGTGGTCGGTGCGCACGTCAGCCGGAATCGCCTTGCGGCAGATGCTCTGTGATCCGTCCGCGCCCACGAGGATGCGGCAGTGGATCTCGATCTCGGTGCCGTCGGCCTCGGTGACGCGGATCTTGGACGTGTCGGTGGTGACGTCGAGAACCTCGGTGTCGCGGACGCCGTAGCGGACATCGCCGCCGTCACGCTCGCGCGCCGCGGCGAGGTCCACGAAGACCTCGTTCTGCGGGTACAGCCACACCGACTCGCCGACGAGGTCCTGGAAGTCGATGCGGTGGCTGCGTCCGTCGAACCGCAGGTCGATGCCGTCGTGCCGGTGGCCTTCGGACAGGACGCGACCGTTGACGCCGCTGTCGGTCAGCAGCTTCACCGACCCGTGCTCGAGGATGCCCGCGCGGTGGCGGTCGTGCGGGATGCGGTCATCGGATTCCTCCAGGGGTGCTCGGATGAACGCAAGTGTGGTGCGCACCTCACCCGAAGCGAACAGCTCTTCTCATTGAACGAGAAAATCGGAGGTGGTCGGGGGCTGTTCCCCGGCGGCGCGGGCGATGCCCCGCGCCGCGGCCATGAGCACCGCGATGATCGCCTGCCGCTGCGCGATCCCGGTGGGCACCACCACGCCGAGCGCCGCGAGGGCGTGCCCGGACCGGCCGACGACCGGAACCGAGATGCCCGTGGTGCCCACGTCGAGGACCCCGTCGTAGCTCGCATACCCGCGACGCCGGATCTCCGCCAGATCGCGACGGAAATCCCTTGTGGTGATGGGAGATCGGAGATTCACCTCGGGGTGGAGTCGTTGATACTCCTCCTGCACGTCTGCGGGGGAGAACGCGAGCATGACCATGCCCATCGACGTGTCGTGCGCCGACATCCGGCCCGCCACCGAAGCCTGGTTGATCACCGACCCGGACGACGAAAGCCGATCGAGCACGAGAACCTCACCGTCGCGCAGCACCGACAGTTGCGTGTGCTGGTGCACGACCGACTGCACGTCCTGCAGGAACGGCAGCGCCGCCTCCCGCAGGTCCTTCGCCGGGGAACTGCGCGCGACGAGTTCCCACAGACGCATGCCCAGACGCACCGTGCCGTCCGGTTCCCGCGCGAGGATGCCGTGGTGCACCATCTCGCCGACGAGCCGGTACATCGTCGCCTGCGGGATACCGGACCGGCGTGCCAGGGCGCTGACGGTCAACGCCGGTTGCGCGTCGTCGAAGGATTCGAGGATGCGTACGACGCGGTCGAGAATCGAGTCACCGGACGGCGAATTGGCCATGCCCCGATTATCGGCGCCGCGGCACCTGCGCCCGCGTCAGCCGGGGATCCTGATCGTGATACCGGGGAACACCTCGATCTGCGGCGGCAGGTCGATCGGTACGTCCGGGATGTCCACCGGCGGCGCTTCCAGGGTGATCGGCGGCAGTTCCGGCAACGTCAGTTGCGGCACCGGGGGAGCGGTCGTCGTCGTCGTTTCGCTGATCCCCGCGTCGGCGGGCACGCCGGCCTGACCGTCGATCGGGTCCGGCCACGGGAAACTCTCGAAGTCGGTGCCCTCGAGCGCACCGTCCATCGTGCCCTTCCAGATGTCCGACGGCAGGCCCGAACCGTAGATGGATCCGCCCCAGCTGTTGACGATCGCCTCGCCGTCCGGGGTACCGACCCACACCGCCGTCGACAGCGACGGCGTGTACCCGACCATCCAGGCGTCCTTGTTCAGGCCGGTGTCCCCGAGCTGGGTCGTGCCGGTCTTCGCCGCCGACGGACGACCCCCGGCCAGCGCGTGACCGCGCGAGTACGCAGCGATCGGCAGCATGGCCTGCGTGACGTTGTCGGCGACCGCCGGATCGAGCCGGAATTCGCCGGGGGAGGCGGGCCGGTCCAGCAGCACGTCGCCGTCGGCCGTCTCGACCCGCTGGACGAAGAACGGCTCGTGGAAGGTTCCGGACGCGGCGAGCGTCGCATAGGCCGAGGCCATGTCGATGACGCGGGACTGATACTGGCCCAGAACGATTCCGCCCTCCGGCGGGCCGCCCTCGTGACTCAGCGTGGTCCCCTCCACGCCCGGAATGGTCATGGGGATGCCGGCGTCGTGCGCGGCGTCGGCGATCGCCTGCGGGCCGTCGTCCATCGACATCATCAACCGGTAGAAGCTCGTGTTCAGCGACCGCTTGAGGGCCTCGGCGATCGTGCACTTGCCGCACGAGGCGCCCTCGACGTTGCCGATCTCGATGTTGCCGACCTTGAGCGGCGAACTGTCGAAGCGGGCGTTCAGGCCGATGCCCTGCCGCAGAGCCGCGACCAGACCGAACACCTTGAACGACGAACCGGTCTGCAGCGGCGCCTGCGCGAAGTCGAAGCCTGCGCCCTCCTCGCCGCCGTAGTAGGCGCGCACGGCACCGGTGCGCGGGTCGATCGACACCACCGCGGTCCGCAGGCTCTCGTCCTCACCGTCGAGAGTGCTGCGAGCACTGTCGATCGCCGCCTGCTGCGCGACCGGATCGATGGTCGTCGTGATCCGCAGCCCCTCGGTGTTCAGCGTCTGCTCGCTGATGCCCGCGGCGGACAGTTCACGCAGCACCTGAGTCTTGACGTGACCTTCCGGACCGGTCGAATCATTCTGCTGCGCAAGCTGATTCGACGGCACCGTCGGCGGGAACTGCTGCCCGTCACGTTCGCCGGCGTCCAGCACGCCCATCTCGACCATGCCGTCGAGCACGTACGTCCAGCGCGCCTCGATCGCCGGCCGGTTGAACTCCGGGTCCAGCGACGACGGGCTCTGGATCACCCCGGCGAGCACCGCCCCCTCGGACACCGACAGCTCACCGACGGGCTTGCCGAAGTACGCCTCCGACGCCGCCGCGATGCCGTACGCACCGCGACCGAAATAGATGGTGTTCAGGTAGGCCTGCAGGATCTCGTCCTTCGACGACTGCCGGGCCATCTTGGTGGAGACGACCAGCTCCCGCATCTTGCGGGTGATCGTCCGGTCCGCGCCGACCAGCACGTTCTTCACGTACTGCTGGGTGATCGTCGAACCACCACCGGCGGTTTCCTTGCCCATCACGTTGTCGCGCGCCGCGCGCACGAACCCGGAGATCGAGAAGCCGGGATTGCTGTAGAAGTTGCGGTCCTCCGCGGACAGCACCGCGTTGCGGACGTGCTCGGGAACTTCCTCGATGTCCACCTCGGTGCGATTGCCCTCGGGCGGCACGACCGTGCTGAGCACCGTGGTGCCGTCGGCCGCGTAGATCGTGGCCACCTGATCGTTCTTCATGTCCGACGGACGCGGTACGTCGACCGACATGTATGCCACCGCGAAACCGATGCCGGGCACGATCACCAGGAGCGCCACGACGGCGAGCACCAGATAACGGACAAGGCGCCACCCCCGTGACTTGGCGGGGGTGGCAGGTCTGGAAGGCGACGACGACGAAGAACTCACACGGGCTACTTTCTGGCGAAATCCGGGCTCGACAGATCATCGCACCCTGTCATCCGTATGGTACGTAGTCCGGGACAACTGTGATCGAAGGCGCACGGGCCGTGTCCCGTGTCTATTTGTGGCGCCTCCCACCGCCACAAAGGCACACCGGCGCCTACGGCGCCCTCCGCCAGGCACGGAACGCGAAACCCCACGCGGTCGCGAATCCGAGCAGCACCAGTCCCGGGACGATGCCCGGCGCCGGGGACCACAACTCGGCGACCGCGGCGATCAGCGCCATGACCGTGAACACGGTCAGGAACCCCAGCAGCATCTCGAGCCGCTGCCGCCGGGGACCCGTCTCACGACTTCACGCCGCCCGCGGTCAGACCCGAGATGATGCGGCGCTGGAAGATCAGCACCATGATCACCAGCGGCACCATCACCAGCGTGCCGCCGGCCATGATCGAGGCGTACGGCGTCACGTACGGGTCGGTGCCGGTGAACCGTGCCATCGCGACCGTCACCGGCGCGGTCTTCTCGCTCGACAGCTGCGACATCAGCAGGTACTCGTTCACGGTCGCGATGAACGCCAGGATCGCGGTGGTGAACATCGCCGGCGCGGCGAGCGGCAGCATCACCAACCGGAACGCCTGCCCGCGCGTCGCACCGTCCATCCGGGCCGCCTCCTCGAGTTCCCACGGCAGTTCCGAGAAGAACGAGGTCAACGTGTACACCGTCAGCGGCAGCACGAACGAGATGTTCGGGATGATCAGCGCCTGGTAGCTGCCGATCCAGCCGATGTCGGTGAACAACTGGAACAGCGGCGTCACCAGCGCCACCACCGGGAACATCGACGCGCCCAGGATGATGCCGGTGACGAAGTACTTGCCCCGGAAATCGAACCGGGCCAGCGCGTAGGCGGTGAACACACCGAGCAGCAGCGCGACCGCGGTGGTCGCACCGGCGATGATGACGCTGTTGACCAGCGCGCGGGAGAAGTTCACCTTCGCGTCGGGATCGAGGGCGTCGGCGAAGTTCTGCAGCGTCGGGTTCGCGGGCCACAGCGACGTGCTGAACGTCTCGGACGGCTCGCGCAGCGCCGTGACGATCATCCAGTAGCAGGGCGCCAGGCCCCACAGGACGATGAGGATCACCCCGGCATACGTGCCGGCCGAGCGCACCTTCGTGCCTCCGGTACCGGGACTGCTCATCCGACGTCTCCCTTCCGCTGCGCCTCCTGCGTCTGCACGGCGTTGGCACCGAGGAACCGCACCAGCACGAACGCGACCGCGAAGATGAGGAGGAACGTGATCGTCGACAGCGCGGACGCCGAGTTCGCGCCCTGACGCATCTGCTCGACCACCAGCACCGAGATCGTGGAGGTCGCGGGGTTCGAGCCCATCATGATGGCCGGCAGGTCGTACATGCGCAGCGCGTCCATCGTGCGGAACAGGATCGCGACCATCAGCGCCGGCTTGACCAGCGGCAAGGTGATCATCTTGAAACGCTGCCACGCGTTCGCGCCGTCGACCTTCGCGGCCTCGTACACCTCCGCCGGGATCATCTGCAGGCCGGCGAGGATCAGCAGCGCCATGAACGGCGCGGTCTTCCACACGTCCGCGACGATGATCGCGAACCGGGCCGGCCACGGATCCGCCGTCCACAGGATGTCCGTGCCGAGCATCTTGTTGGCGATGCCGTCGTTGGCGAAGATGAAGAACCACAGTTTCGCGGTGACCGCGGTCGGGATCGCCCACGGCACCAGCACCGACGCGCGGAGCAACCCGCGACCGCGGAACGATTTCGCCATCACGACCGCCATCGCGAAACCGATGACGGTCTCGAGTGAGACGGTGACGACGGTGAAGAAGAACGTGTTGAAGATCGAGCCCCAGAACTGGGAGCCCAGCGTGCCCGGCGGGCACGGAATGCTGCCGGTGGCGGTACCGCAGGACTGGGTGATCCACCGGACGTAGTTCTCGAAGCCGACGAAACCGCCCTCGACGAACCGGCCGGTTTCGGGATCGAGTTTCTTCGCGTCGCCGTGCAGCGACATCCAGACCGCCCGCCCGAGCGGGTACAGGATGATGACGGCGAGCACGGCGAGGGACGGCGCCACGAACATCCACGGAGGGATCCGGCGGCCCTGCTTGATCGCGGGCGCGCTCGGCTCCGGAGGTTCGGTCACCCGGTGCCGTCCGTGCACACGGTCGCGGTCGGGACCGAGGTACTCGGTCCCGACCGCGGAATCGTGTGGCGGATCCGCGGGAACCGGTCGGCGGTCTTCGTGACCGGCTTGGACCTGCGGTTCTGCCATAGGTACTGCTCCTAGTGGATCAGTTGCCGGCGGTTTCGATGCCGGCCTTGATGTCGGCGAGCGCCTGCTCGACCGTCTTCTCGTTCCGGATCGCCGCGTACGAGTTGTCGGCGATCGCCTTGGACACGTTCGAGTAGTACGGCGAGGACGGACGCGGCTTCGCGCTCTCGAGCGCCTGCTTCAGCGTCGCGAAGTACGGGTACTGCTCGAGGATCGCCGGGTCGTCGTAGACCTCGGCGAGGACCGGCGCGCCGCCGACCTCGGCGTAGTAGGTCTGCGACTGGCGGGTCTGCATGAACTCGAGGAAGTCACGCGCGGTCGCCGGCGCATCCGAGAACGCGCTGATGCCGACGTTGTAGCCACCGAGGGTGGAGACGCCCGGTCCGTCGACGCCGGGGAGGACCGCGATGCCGTAGTTGCCGGCGATCGAGGAGGACTCGCCGTCGGTGAAGAAGCCCGGCCACGTGCGCAGGAACAGGGCCTTGCCGTCGCCGAACGCGGTCTGCGACTCACCTTCGGTGTGGGTCTGCGCGGCCGCCGGGATAGTGCCGTCCGCGAAGCGGTCGACGATGAACTGCAGACCCTCGCTCGTCTTGTCGTCGATCGACGGGGTGAGGCCGTCCTCCGAGACGAAGCTGCCGCCGAAGGCGTTGGCGATCTCGGTGACGTTGACCGTCAGGCCCTCGTAGTCCTTGAACTGGCCGAGGTAGCAGTCGATGCCCGCCTCGACGGCCTTCGGGCACTCCGCCTGCAGTTCCGCCCACGTGGCCGGGGCCTTGTCGACGAGGTCGGTGCGGTAGTACAGGAACGCGGCGTTGGTGTTCTTCGGGGCCGCGAACAGGGTGCCGTTGTAGGTGCCCGACTCGACGGTCGCGGGCAGCAGGCCGTCGGTCGAGATCGCGTAGTCGCCCTCGAGCGGCAGCAGCCAGCCGTTGGCGGCGAACTCGGCGGTGTTGGTGACGTCGACGGCCACGAGGTCGTACTCGTCGCTCTTCGCCTGCATGCGCTGGGCGATGTCGGCGTACTGGTCGTCGGCTTCCTTCGCCAGCGGCTTGAAGGTCACCTTCTCGTCCGGATGCTCGGCATTCCAGTCGGAGATGATGTTCTCGAGCGCCGCATTCAGGGGGTCCTGGCCCTCGACGATGGTGATCGGGCCGCGCCCTTCTCCTGCCGCGGACGCCGAGCCGCTGCTGTCGCTGCTCGAGCTGTCGTCGGACGAGCAGGCCGTCAGGACCAGCAGCGACGCCGCCGATGCAGCGATCGCTGCGCGGCGGACCGCCTTCGTGTTCAGAACCATGGATTACTCCCGTTCGGATTCGGAAAACTCCTCGTCGGCAGCCTATGGCCACCGACACCGGCACCTACTCTGGCATGCGAGACCGGGAGAAGGGGATATTGCTCCCAACCTGAATCGGTCATGTCCGTTCCCGCAGGCCTCGTCGTCGGCCGTGCTCAGCCGAGCCGGCGACCGTCCTTCGTCGAGAACACATGCACCTGCTCCGGATCGAAGTTCAGGTAGATGCGCTCGCCCTTCTGCGGCGGATTCCGCCAGTCGCCGCGCGCCACGATCTCCTGCGAGCGACCCGCGATGTACGCGCGGCCGTACACATAGGCGTCGGAGCCGAGCTCCTCGACGACGTCGACGTCCATCGCGAGACCGTACTCGGTGATCTGGATGTGCTCGGGACGGATACCGACGACGACCTCGGTCTCGTGGACCTCACCGACGACGTCACGCGGGATCGGCACGTACGTCTCGCCGAGGATCGCGCCGCGGTCGAACACCGGCAGCGTGAACAGGTTCATCGCAGGTGAGCCCATGAATCCGGCGACGAACACGTTCGCGGGCCTGTTGTAGAGGACCCGCGGCGACGCGCACTGCTGCAGGATGCCCTTCTCGAGAACCGCGACCCGGTCGCCCATGGTCATGGCCTCGACCTGGTCGTGGGTGACGTACACGGTGGTCGTGCCGAGGCGGCGCTGCAGCTGCGCGATCTGCGTGCGGGTCTGCACCCGCAGCTTCGCGTCGAGGTTCGACAGCGGCTCGTCCATGAGGAACACCTGCGGCTGCCGGACGATGGCGCGGCCCATGGCGACGCGCTGACGCTGTCCACCGGACAGTGCCTTGGGCTTGCGGTCGAGGTACTGCTCGAGGTCGAGCATCTTCGCGACCTCCTCGACCCGCGCGCGGATCTCTGCCTTCGGGGTCTTCGCGAGCTTGAGCGCGAAGCCCATGTTCTCGGCGACCGACATATGCGGGTACAGGGCGTAGTTCTGGAACACCATCGCGATGTCCCGCTGCTTCGGGTCCTGCCCTGTGACATCGGTGTCGCCGATGAGGATGCGGCCGCTGTGAACCTGCTCGAGACCTGCGAGCATGCGCAGCGACGTGGACTTGCCGCAACCCGACGGACCGACCAGCACGAGGAACTCCCCGTCCTCGATCTTCAGATCCAATGCGTCGACCGCCGGCGTGGTCGAGCCGGGGAAGAGGCAGGTCGCCTTGTCGAAGGTCACTGAGGCCATGGCACGAGAGAATAGGCGACAAAGCCGAACGCGCCTATTCTCTGTCGGTGAGTTCCGACCGGATGCTGACCCGTATCGGCGGCCTGCTCCGCCAGGCGGAATCGACCGACAACCAGCACGAAGCCGACGCGTTCCTGGCGGCTGCGCAACGTCTGGCGACCGCGTCGTCCGTGGATCTCGCGGTCGCGCGTGCCCACACCGCGTCCCGGGAACGCCGGGCCACGCCGGTGCAGCGGCTCATCACGATCGGGGAGAGCGGGAAGAAGGGGCTGCGCACGTACGCGCAGTTGTTCCTGGCGATCGCCGCCGCCAACGACGTGCAGTGCGACATCACCGCCACCTCCACCGTCATCTATGCGTACGGATTCGGCGACGACATCGACGTGTGCGAGGCGTTGTACTCGTCGCTGCTGGTGCAGATGGTGCGGGCGTCGGACGCGTACCTGCGCGCGGGCAGCTATCGGGAGGAGACGACGGTGCGCACGGTCGTCGAGCAGCGCGGGGGACGGCGGGTCCGCACGCGGGTGCGCAAGCCGGTCGCCGGGGTGACCGCGCGCCTGAACTTCCAGTCGGCGTTCGCGGCGCGGATCGGGGCACGGCTGGCCGAGGCGAAGCAGCAGACTGAGCAGGAAGCGGAGGTCGCGGTGCCGGGCACGGAATTGGTGTTGCGCGACAAGCAGCTCGAGTTGCGCGATTTCTACACCAGCACGTCGCAGGCGCGGGGCAGCTGGCGCGGCAACCGTCCGACGGCCGCGCACTCGTCGGACGCGCAGCGGGCCGGGGACCGGGCCGGGCGGCGGGCGCGGCTGGGGACGGCGCCGGAGCTGCCGTCCGGGGGCCGGAGGCTGACCCGATGACCCGCGTTCGGGATACGCAGCGGGCGGCGGTGTACGAGGCGGAGTCGCTGGTGCGGCGCATGTTCGACCTCGCCGACGAGCGGGGGATCCGGGAGGTGGAGATCGCCGGGTCTCGTGTGACGCTGCCGGTGGAGCGCCGGTTCGCGTCGATCGAGTCGGTGCAGGCGTATCTGGATGCGGTGCTGGCTCTGAACTGGGTGCGGGAGCGCTGGCCGCGCGCCGCAGTGCGGGTACGGGTGCGGGCGCGCGCCGGGAACACGGCAGCGCACTACGAAAGTGATTCTGCGGTCATCGCACTGCCGGAGCACCGGGCGAACACGGCGTGGGCGTTCCGGGAACTGGTGGTCCTGCACGAACTCGCGCACCATCTGGATCCGTCGGATCCGGACGATCCGGCCGAACCGGCACACGGGGCGGCGTTCGTCGACCGCTTCCTCACGCTGGTGGGCGAGATCATCGGACCCGAAGCGGCGTTCGCGTTGCGTGCGTGCGGCTTCGCCGCCTGCGAATGACGGTGGTGAAGTTTCCGGGCGCGGTCAGGGCATGTCGGGGCGACGGTGCGACCACCGGCGCACCCGTGAGCGTCCGTGCTCGGCCGCGTGAATAACCTTGTCTCCCAGCTTCTTCGACTCGGCGACGAAGCGCTGCCGACTGCCCTTGTCCTCGGCGCGCCGGTTTCCGGTCCACCGGCCCAGCGTCTGCTTCGCCTTGCCGGCGGCGGCCTCTGCGCTGTGTTTGATCCTGTCCGTGAGGTGCGCCATGGTGTGCTCCTGTCCGGCCACGTGCGGCCGTTCGACGATTTCGGATACCCCCGCAACTCGGAGGAAAACCGGACGCGAACGTACCGACCGGTCCGCATTATAGGGTTGAAGATCAACTTCGGATTGATGTTTCACGAAGTGTGACGCAGGTTACTCCAGTCCCACGTGCAGGCGGACGCCCGCAGAGTTTCGATCGCCGACTCTCCCCACGGGACGGGTCGCAGCCGAAGGAGATGACCATGAAGGGTGGAGCACGAATTGCCGCGGGGGTCGGCATCGGCTACATGCTGGGACGTACCCACAAGATGCGACTCGCGCTGATGCTCGCGGGGGCGGGATTGAGCGGGCGCCTCCCCGGTACCCCTCAGGAATTGATGAAACGCGGTGTATCCGCTCTGGGGTCCTCACCTGAACTGAGCAAGATCACCGAATCCGTTCGGGGCGAACTGCTCGGCGCGGCGCGGGCCGCGGCCGTGACCGCAGCGAGCAACCAGATCGACTCGCTCAACGAGCGACTCCAGCAGGGCGGGGGTCTGCTACGCAGCAAGAGGAGTACCAAGTCGGAGGACGAGGACTACGAGGAACCCCAGGACGAATACGACGAGGACGAGCAGGGAGCCTACGAGGACGAGCCGACCGACACCGCCGACGAAGAGGACACCTCGGACGAGGACACCGGCGACGAAGGCACGGGCGAAGAGGCCTCGGGCGAAGAGGACACGGAGGACGTCGATTCCGAGGAGGAGCGGAAGCCCGCGAAGAAGCGGCCCCCGGCCCGGCGCCGGACATCCGAGAGCGCCTCGTCGACACGATCACGATCCGCTCCCCGCCGGAAGAAGTCCGATGAGGACGACGAACAAGCGCCCAAGCCACGCCGCCGAAGCTCCCGGACCGAGAGTTCGGCATCCGGGCGCGCCCCCGTGCGACGTACGAGGAGCTGAGTCCCATGACCAAGGCACTGTCCGATACCACCCGGAAGGTGGGTAAGGCCGCGACCGGCGCGGCAGGAAAAGCCGGCAGGACCGCAACCGGCGCCGCGGGCCGAGCCGGCAAGGCCGCGACCGGGACGGCGCAGAAGGCGGCCGGCGCGGCCTCGCCGACCGGGCATCTGCAGAACGCGCTGCAGACCCTCGCCGGAACCGTCACCGAGCGGGCCGTGGACACCGTCACCGACAAGATCACCGGAACGGCCGGGCGACTGCACGACTATGCCGAAGGCACCGGCAACACCGGTCTGCTGTCGGCGCTGACCGGCGTCGACAAGCTCTCGGAGGGCGCTTCACCGCTCAAGGCCGCCATGAGCGCCGGTTTCGAGGGCGTCAAGGGCACGGCCAAACAGAAGTTCCAGGACGTGAAGGAGTCCTTCGGCGGCGGCGGTGGCCGGAAAGGCTCGGGCGGCAAGAAGATCAAGCTCACCAACATCGTCGAGCAGATCGACGTCGGGGTGCCCGTCCGGCTCGCCTACGACCAGTGGACCCAGTTCGCCGACTGGCCGAAGTTCATGAAGAAGGTCGAGCAGGTCGAGCAGGCCGCCGACGAGAAATTGCAGTGGACCGGCAAGGTCTTCTGGTCGCGCCGGAACTGGGAGTCGACGATTCTCGAACAGGTTCCGTTCGAACGGATCGTGTGGCGTTCCAAGGGCGGCAAGGGTTACATCGACGGCGCGGTGACCTTCCACGAGATCACCGAGAACCTCACCCGGATCGTTCTGGTACTGGAGTACCACCCCCGCGGCCTGTTCGAGAAGACCGCCAATCTCTGGCGTGCCGTGGGACGGCGATCCAGACTGGAACTCAAGCACTTCCAGCGTCACGTCATGACCGAGAGCATCCTGCATCCCGACGACATCGCGGGGTGGCACGGCGAGATCCACGAAAGCAAGGTGGTCAAGGACGACGAGACCGCTCGCCGCGAGGAGCAGGAGGAACAAGAAGAGGACGAAGGGTACGAGGAGCAGGACGAATCTGCCGAAGAACCCGAAGAAGAGGACGAAGGGGAGGAGCCGGAGGACGAGGAGCCCGAGGACGAATACGACGAAGACGAGTACGACGACGAGCTCGAGGACGAAGAGCCCGACGAAGAGCCCGACGAAGAGGAGCCCGAAGAGGACGAAGCAGAGGAAGAACCGCCCGCTCGCCGTAGGGCCCCCGCGCGAAGCAGGGCACGGTCCACGGCCGGCACGAACCGAGGAGCCAGGAAATGACCATCCAACCCGCCGGTGGCGGTGGCGGCGGTGGCGGCGGGATGGCACGCCCGAACTCGTCCGGTCTCGCCGAAGTCATCGACACCATCCTCGACAAGGGTCTCGTGATCGACGCGTTCGTGCGGGTCTCCCTCGTCGGTATCGAACTCGTGACGATCGACGCCCGCGTGGTAGTCGCCAGCGTCGACACCTACCTGCGTTTCGCCGAAGCGGTGAACCGTCTGGAGATCTCCGACAGTGAACCGAAGGGTCTGCCCGATCTCGTCGGTGACATCACCTCGGGCGGTTCGAAACACAAGACCAAGGGAGCACTGGAAGCAGCTACCGAGAAGGTCTCCGAGTTCCTCGGAGACGTCGACGACAGGCGGCAGCGCGCCCCGCGCGGATCGAAGAGAGGGGAGTAACGATGACCGACACGTCGGCGGACGAACGCACGCCGGAAGAGCAGGGCATCACCGGCAGCACGGGCATCTACGTCTACGGCATCGTCCCGGGGGACGTGGAAGCGGAATCGCATGCTACCGGTGTGGGCGACCCCCCGAGCAACGTCTCGGTCGTGCGGAGCGGCGAGATCGCTGCGCTGGTCAGCGAGATTCCGGTCGACCGGCCCCTCGGCACGCCCGACGACCTCAAGGCCCATGCGGAACTGCTGGACGGGACCGCCGCGGTGGCACCGGTGCTGCCGCTCCGGTTCGGGGCGGTGCTGTCGGACGAGGACGCGGTGTCCGAGGAACTGCTCGACGCCCATCGTGACGAGTTCGAAGCGGCGCTGAACGAACTCGAGGGCAGGGCGCAGTTCGTCGTCAAAGCACGCTACGACGAAAGAGCGGTGCTCAGTGAGATTCTCGAGGAGAACGCCGACGCGGCTCGCTTGCGCGAGGAGATCCGCGACAAGCCTGAGGACGCGACCCGCGACGCACGAATGATGCTCGGCGAGATCATCACCCAGTCGATCGAAGCCAAGCGCAATGAGGACACCCAGCGGGTCGTCGACGCGCTCGAGGACCTCGAACCGATGGTCAACGTCCGCCAGCCGACACACGACGAGGACGCTGCGCACGTGGCGGTGCTCATCGAATTGTCCCGGCAGGGCGATCTCGAGGACATCGTGCGTTCCCTCGCGGAAGAATGGGAGGGCCGGGCGAAGATGGATCTGCTCGGGCCGATGGCCGCGTACGACTTCGTGATGAAAAGAGCACCGGAGGACTGAGCCGTGGGACTGATCTCGTCCGTTCTCACACTGCCGATTGCCCCGATCCGGGCGGTGCTGTGGCTCGGCGAACTCATCCAGGACCAGGTCGAGCAGCAACTGCACGACCCGGCCACCATCCGCCGGGAACTCGAGGAGATCGATGAGGCGGCCGGCGGCGGCTGCCTCACCGACGAAGAGAAGGCCGCGGCGCAGCAAGCCGTCCTCAACCGGATGATCCGGCCGGATACCGGCGCCCCGCCGATCTAGGAAGGGGACCACGATGGCCGGACGTACGACCCGCAAGGACAGCGGCAGTTCCGAGCCTGAGCCTCTGCCCCCTTTGTCCGCAGCGGAGGTGGCCCGTTTCGCGGTCGAATATCTCACCGAGTTGACGACGAAGGACCCGCAGGGCGTCACGTCGGTGTCGCCCAGCGACGACGGGTGGACGGTCGAGATCGAGGTGATCGAGGACCGGCGCATCCCGTCCACGGCGGACATGCTCGCGTTGTACGAGGTGCGACTGGACCCGGATGGAGAACTGTTGTCCTACCGCAGAACCAAACGCTACGGACGCGGCAGCACCGACCTCGGAGGTAGCAGATGACCGTGATGGGTGGCGGCTCGTCGTCCCCGCAGCCCTACGGCGGCGGGCACCAGTCGACGAATCTCGGCGACATCCTCGAGCGGGTCCTGGACAAGGGCCTGGTGATCGCCGGGGACATCCAGGTGAATCTGCTCGACATCGAACTGCTCACCATCAAGCTGCGCCTGGTGATCGCGTCGCTGGAGACGGCGAAGGCCGTGGGCATCGACTGGTGGGAGACCGACCCGTGGCTCAGCAGCAAGGGCAAACGAGCGGAAATCGAAGGCGCACAACAGGATCTCGAAGTCGAGAACCGGAAGCTGCGGGACCGCATCGCGGAACTCGAGGCCGCACGGAGGGAACCGGTCGCCGAACCGGTCGAGGTCGAGGATGCCGAATTCGAGGACGACGAGGTGGACGATGACCGCTGATCACGGCGTGTGGGTGTACGCGGTGACGGGTGCGGACCTGCCGGACGAAGCCGTCTCCGACGTGACGGGGGTTGCTCGCGAGGCGGTCCGCGCCGTGTCCGCCGCCGGACTGACCGCCGTCGTCGGCACGGTGCCGCTCGGTGAGTTCGGGGAAGAGGCGTTGCGCAGCAACCTGGAGAATCTCGAATGGCTCGAGACGGTGGCGCGCACGCACGATGCCGTCGTGTCCGCCGTGGTGCGGTGGGCTCCGGCGATTCCCTTGCGGCTGGCCACCGTGTATCTCGACGACGCGCGCGTCTGCGACGTGCTCGAGGCGCGCCGGGCGGACTTCGACGCGGCGCTCACCCTCGTCGCGGGACGTACCGAATGGGGTGTGAAGGCGTACGCGGACGTGGACGCGATCGCTGCCGGCGCGGTGGAGACTGCGGGATCCGGAGCCGAGAAGGGAACCGGCACAGCCTATCTGCTGCGGCGTAAGGCGCAGCTGTCCGCGCGGGAGGACGCCGAACGCGCCGCAGCGGACCGCGCCGACACCCTCCATGCGTTGCTGCTGCAGCACTCGGCCGCGGGGCGCCGGCAACCGCCGACCGACCCGACGCTGAGCGGCCGGCGGGACCGGATGGTGCTCAACGGCACCTACCTCGTGGACGACGCGCGCAGCGACGAGTTCGCCGAAGCGGTTGCGGCGGCGCGCACCCAGTTCGACGGGCTCGAGCTGGAACTCACGGGTCCGTGGCCCCCGTACTCCTTCGCGGGTGTGGACCGGGGGAACCCGTGAGCGAGGTGCCCGAGGAGCGTCGGATCGCGCTCGTCGACCTGCTCGACCGGGTGCTGGCCGGGGGTGTCGTCATCGTCGGCGACGTGGTGCTCTCGGTCGCCGACGTGGACATGGTCCGCATCTCGTTGCGCACCCTGATCTCGTCGGTCCGTGCCATCGCCGAGGACCAGGGGATCGAACAGCAGGGAATCGAACAGCAGGGGATCGAGGGTCCGTGACCGAATTCGGCGGGCTGCCACCGCGTATCGACTCCGACCCCGAATCCGTGGAGCGGGGTCTGGTCACCCTGGTGCTGACCCTCGTCGAGCTCCTCCGCCAGTTGATGGAACGGCAGGCACTGCGACGGGTCGACCAGGGCGACCTCAGCGACGAGCAGATCGAACGCATCGGCACCACGCTGATGCTGCTCGAGCAGCGCATGGACGAGCTGCGCGAGCATTTCGGTCTGACGCCCGAAGATCTCAACATCGATCTCGGGCCGCTCGGTCCCCTGCTGCCGCCACCCTGACCTTCGATCAGTTTCCGGTGACGTCGACCCGCTCGTGCTCGGCGACCGCCCCGGCCAGGACCCGCAGGTGGTCCTCGGTGCTGCCGAGGGTGTGTTCGATCGCGGTCAGCCTGCTGACGTAGTGCCCGACCGGATATTCGGCGGTCATGCCGATACCACCGTGCATCTGGATCGCTTCCTGCCCGATGCTGCGGGCGGACCTGCCGACCTGCAGCTTGGCCCGGGAGGCGATGGTCGGGTCGACGATGCCGTCGGACAGCGCCATCGTCGCGTACAGGCTCAGGCTCGTGGCGAGTTCGAGCAGCACGTACATGTCGGCGGCGCGGTGGGTCAGTGCCTGGAAGCGGGCGATGGGCGCGCCGAACTGCTTGCGCTGCCTCAGATATTCGGTCGTCAGCCGCAGGGTTTCCTGCATCGCGCCGACCGCTTCGGCGCACAGGGCGGCCTGCGCACGCACCTGCGCGGCGACGATCGCGTCGGTCGCATCGGTGACGTCGACACCGAGCGGTTCGGCGGTGACGCCGTCGAGGGCGAGCTGGGCGCCGCGGCGTTCGTCGTGGGTGCGGTACGCGGTGCGGGTCAGGCCCTCCGCGGACGCCTCGACGAGGAACAGTCCGGTTCCGCCCTCGGGCAGTCTTGCGGACACCACGAACGTGTCGGCGCAATCACCGTGCAGCACAGGGTTCTTGCGTCCGGTGACGGTCCAGACGTCACCGGTGCGGGTCGCGGTGGTCTGCACGTCCGTGAACGGCCAGCGGCTACCGGGCTCGTCGTGCGCGAACGCGAGCAGCAGCTCTCCCTCGGCGACGCGCGGCAGGATCGCGGCGCACTGCTCGTCGCTCCCGGCCTCGGCGACGAGACCGCCGGGTGTGTACACCGCGTCGAGCAGGGGTTCCGGTGCGAGTGCCCGCCCGATCTCGGTCATTACGGCCATCGTCTCGACCGGTCCGGCACCCATGCCGCCGTGTTCCTCGGGGAAAGGCAGCCCGAGGAGGCCGAGTTCGGCGAACTGCCGCCACACCTCCGGGTTCCAACCCCGGTCGGTGGCGGTGATCGCGTTACGGGTTTCCGCGTCGTACACCCCGGACAGCAGGTCGCGGGTGGTCTTGCGGAGCAGATCCTGTTCGGTGTCGAGTTCGAAATTCATGGTGGCTGCTCACAATCCGAGAATGGAGGAGGCGATGATCTGACGCTGGACCTCGCTCGACCCGCTGTAGATCGAGACCTTGCGGTTGTTGAGGTAGACCGGCGCGGAACGTTGTGCCCAGTCGGGGGAGTCGATGTCGTCGGCGCCGACGGGCAGCGAATCGGGACCGGCGATGTCGGTGAGCAACTCGGTCGCGGCCTGCTGCAACTCCGAGCCGCGCAGCTTCAGCAGCGACGACGCCGGGTTCGGCTTTCCGTCGGCGGAACTCGCGACGACGCGCAGCTGGGTCAATTCCAGTGCCAGCAGCTCGTTTTCGAGTTCGGCGACGCGCGCGGCGAACAGCGGGTCGTCGAGCAGCGACCCGGATCCGAGGCGGACCTGGGCGGCGAGTTTCTTGGCGCGTGCGATGCGAACCTTGGTGGCACCGACGCGCGCGACCCCGGTGCGTTCGTTGCCGAGCAGGAACTTCGCGTAGCTCCAGCCGGCGTTCTCCTCGCCGACGAGGTTCTCGGCCGGGACGCGCACGTCCTCGAAGAACACCTCGTTGACCTCGTAGCCACCGTCGATCAGCTTGATGGGGCGCACCGTGACGCCGGGCGTCTTCATGTCGATGAGCAGGAACGAGATACCGGCCTGCCGTTTCGGTGCGTTCGGATCGGTGCGGACGAGCGCGAAGATCCAGTCGGCGTGCTGCGCGAGCGTGGTCCAGGTCTTCTGCCCGTTGACGATGTAGTCGTCGCCGTCGCGGACCGCGCGAGTCTTGAGGGACGCCAGGTCGGAGCCGGCTTCGGGTTCGGAGAAGCCCTGGCACCACCAGATGTCGAGATTCGCGGTCGCCGGGAGGAAACGTTCCTTGAGCTCCTGAGAGCCGAATTCG
>NZ_JADZGH010000010.1:2954-9455 GCF_015865005.1 Rhodococcus sp. CX | reverse complement strand
CATCGCGGTGTTGAACGGCAGCGGGTCGGGGACGGACGCGAGTTGCAGTTCGTCGAGCCACAGGTGCCGCTGGACCGAGGTCCAGTCCTTGCCGCCCCATTCGACGGGCCAGTGCGGCACGGCGAGGCCGTGCGCGTTGAGGATCCGCTGGCTGGTGACGATGTCGTCGCGGCCGAGCGGGCGGCCTGCGGCCACGCGTTCGCGGAGCTCGGCGGGGATCTCGGTGGTGAAGAACGTGCGCAGTTCGTCGCGGAATGCGAGTTCCTCGTCGGTGAGCGTCAGATTCATGATGGCCTTCCGTCCCGGTGATGGACGCGGACACGCGGCGGCTCCGCGTCGCCCCGACGATAAACCGTACACTGTTAGGACGTCCAGGTCCCCGCTTCGAGGAGGATGCCGATGGCCCGGCCCCGGACACCGCTGCTGAGCCGGCAGCTGATCCGCGACACCACCCTGCGCATGATCGACGAGCACGGCCTCGGGGACGTCTCGATGCGCCGGATCGCCACCGAACTCGGAGTCCGCGCGCCCTCGCTCTACACGCACTACCCGACCAAGGACGCGCTGCTCGACGACATCGGCAACCTCATCGCCGACGACGTCGACGTCTCGGGTTTCGAAACGGGGGACTGGCGGGAGGCGCTGCGCACGTGGGCCCGCTCGTACCGGGCGGCGCTGGCCGCGCATCCCAACATGGTTCCGTACCTCGCCTCGAGTCCCGGCACACGCCCGGGTGCTCTCGACCGGGCGGATGCCGTGCACGGCGGTCTGACCCGCGCGGGCTGGCCACCCCGCACCGCCACCCTCATCGGCGCGTCCGTGAAGTACATCGTGCTCGGCGCCGCGATCGCGTCGTTCGCCGGCGGATTCCGCGGCGACCGCGACACCTACGACGACCGCTACCCGCATCTGTCGGACGCGCACCGCCTCGCCGAGCGCGCCGCGGAGATCGATCACGACAGCTTCGAGCTCGCGCTCGAGACGTTCCTCGTGGGACTCGAGCCGCAGTTCGCCGCGCTCGGCGGCAGCCGCTGATCCGGTTTCGGATGCAGGAGGCGATCGGTGGTCCTACCGTGGTTTCCATGACGCGCCCCATCCGCATCGGACTCCAACTCCAGCCCCAGCACCAGCCCGACTACGGCGTCATCCGCGACACCGTCCTGCGCGCCGAGGACGCCGGCGTCGACATCGTGTTCAACTGGGACCACTTCTATCCGCTCACCGGCGACCCCGACGGTGCTCACTTCGAGTGCTGGACGATGCTCGGCGCCTGGGCCGAGCAGACCGAACGCGTCGAGTTCGGCGCGCTCGTCACCTGTGGTGGTTACCGCAACCCGGATCTGCTGGCCGATATGGCCCGCACCGTCGACCACATCAGCGGTGGGCGGCTGATCCTCGGCATCGGGGCGGGCTGGTTCGAGAAGGACTACACGGAGTACGGCTACGACTTCGGGACCAAGGGTTCGCGGCTGGCTCTGCTCGCCGAGTATCTGCCGCGCATCACCGCGCGGCTCGGCAAGCTGAATCCGGCCCCGACGCGCCATATCCCGATCCTCATCGGCGGTGGTGGCCCGCGGAAGACCCTGCCGCTCGTCGCGAAGTACAGCAACATCTGGCACAGCTTCGGTGACCTCGGCACCCACGTCGAGAAGTGGGGAATCGTCGAGAAGCGGTGCGCCGAGATCGGCCGGCACGCGTCGGAGATCGAACGGTCTGTGCCATGGCCCGGCGTCGACCAGGCCGCCGCGTACGCGGATGCGGGGGTCACGCTGTTCACCGTCGGCGCCAGCGGTCCCGACTACGACCTGGCGCCGCTGATCGAGGCCATCGGGTGGCGTGACGAGAACTCGCCGCCGCTGCTGTCCGGTCTCGCCTGACCCGTCACGCCGCTACTGTCGGGGTCATGACACGACAGGTGAGTGTGTGGGGTGGCGGTTTCTGGCTGAGCGGGAAAACCCGGGAGGCGGCGCTGGACGCGGCGCGCGAACTCGACGAACTGGGGTATTCGCGGCTGTGGACGTCCGGCGGATTCGGGGACGGCGTTCCGTCGATCTACGGCGAAGTACTGGATGCGACAACACGTCTCGGTGTCGCCAGCGGCATCCTGAGCATCTGGCACGCCGAGCCGGCGGCCACCGCCGAAACCGTCCGCGGGTTCGAGGAGAACCATCCGGGCCGTTTCCTGCTGGGCCTCGGCACGAGTCACGCGCCGGTGGTCGAGGCCAAGGGCGCGAACACCTACGCCAAGCCGTACAGCCGGATGGTCGAGTACCTCGACGCCCTGGATGCCGAGGGGGTGCCGGCGGAGCGTCGGGTGCTGGCCGCGCTCGGCCCGCGCATGCTCACCCTGTCCGCCGAGCGGTCCTCGGGTGCGCACCCCTACTTCGTCCCTGCCGAGCACACCGCGCAGGCGCGGGAGCTCCTCGGTGACGGCCCCCTGCTGGCCCCGGAAGTCGCGGTGGGGCTCGAGCGCGACGAGGACACCGCCCGCGCGATCGCGCACGAGTACATGCGCGGCTACCTGGCGCTGCCGAACTACTCGAACAACCTTCGTCGCCTCGGCTACGGCGACGACGACCTGGCCGGGGTCGGCAGCGACCGGCTCCTGGATGCGCTGATTCCGTGGGGTGATCTCGACACCGTGGTCGCTGGGATCGAAAAGCACTACGAGGCCGGGGCCGACGAGGTCGCGATCCAGGTGCTCACCGGCGACCCGTTCACGTTCGCGAGTTCCGCGTATCGGGAGCTGGCGGGGGCATTGATGTAGGCGGAGCTGGTGTGCCTTTGCGGCGGTCCCTGCCGCCACAAAGGCACACGGGCGGAGCCTTGCCTCCTGACCCGTCACTCTGTTAACTGTAGTTGTGGTCGCCGTTCGCCCCGAACGACCGCCTCGTCGACCCAGGGAAGAGACGTCATGGACATCGAAGTACTCGGACGCGTACTGACCACGCTGCCGGAGAACGACGACCACCCGTACCGCACCGGCCCGTGGCGGCCGCAGCACACCGAGTGGCGCGCCGACGGCCTCACCGTCGTCGGCAAACTTCCGTCCGACCTTGACGGCGTCTACCTGCGCAACACCGAGAACCCGGCGCATCCCGCACTCGAGGGTCTCTACCATCCGTTCGACGGCGACGGCATGATCCACGCCGTCGGATTCCGCGACGGAAAAGCGTTCTACCGCAACCGATTCGTCCGTACCGACGGCTTTCTCGCCGAACAGGAGGCCGGAGGCCCGCTGTGGGCCGGCATCGCCGAGCGGCCCGAGAACTCGATCCGGCAGGACGGCTGGGGCGCGCGCGGTCGCATGAAGGACGGCTCGAGCACCGACATCACCGTGCACAACGGGGTCGCGCTGTCGAGTTTCTGGCAGTGCGGTGAGCTGTACCGGCTGGATCCGACCACGCTCGAGACGCTCGGAAAGTCCACGTGGCACGGCGATTTCCCGTCCGCGGGTGTCTCCGCGCACCCGAAGGTCGACGAGCGGACCGGCGAGATGCTGTTCTTCGACTACACCACCGACGCGCCCTACATGCACTACGGCGTCGTCGACGCACAGGACCGCCTGGTGCACTACGTCGACGTGGAACTGCCCGGTCCGCGCCTTCCGCACGACATGGCCTTCACCGAGAACTACGCGATCCTCAACGACTGCCCGCTGTTCTGGCTGCCGCAACTCCTCGAACGCGGCCGGTACGTCCCGAAGTACCACCCGGACATGCCGATGCGGCTCGGGGTGATCCCGCGCCGCGGCAACTCCGACGAGATCGTGTGGTTCGACGCCGACCCCACCTACGTCCTGCACTGGACCAATGCCTACGAGAGCGGCGACGAGATCGTCCTCGAGGGCTTCCACCAGAGCGACCCCGAACCGGCCGACGACGGAAACGGCAACATCTACAAGCGTCTGTTCCGGTCCCTCGCCCTCGACCGCATGGGCACCCACCTGCACCGGTGGCAGCTGAACCTGCGCACCGGGCAGGTGAAGGAGGAACGGCTCTCCGAGTCGATCACCGAATTCGGAATGATCAACCCGCACCACGCGGGAGTACAGCACCGCTACACCTACGCGGCGACGGGCGTGCCCGGCTGGTTCCTGTTCGACGGCCTCGTCAAGCACGACGTGCTCACCGGCAACGAGGAGCACTACGCGTTCGGCGACGGCGTGTTCGGCAGCGAAACCGTGATGGCGCCCCGTATCGGGTCGACGTCCGAGGACGACGGCTACCTCGTCACCCTCGTCACCGACATGAACGAGGACCGCTCCGAATGCCTCGTGTTCGATGCGCAGAACGTCGCCGACGGTCCCGTCGCGCGGATGCAGCTGCCCGAGCGGATCTCGAGCGGCACGCATTCGACATGGGCCGCCGGATCGTCGCTACCCGGCTGGCGTGAGGACGACCGGCCGGGCAGCACGATCGGCTTGTAGGCTGCCCCGGTGCCCGGCACCACCACGTTCACCACGCTCGAACCGGGCGGCGACAACGCGCTCGCGGTGACCCTCGGGATCCTCGGCGACGAATGGAACCTGTGGATCCTCCGCTCGGCACTGCTCGGCGCACGGCGGTACGGCGACTGGATCGCACGCGGTCCCATCTCCCACGCGGTGCTGACCGCGCGGCTGGGCCGGCTCACCGAGGCCGGGCTGTTCGAGAAGGTCGCCTACCAGCAGCAACCGGTACGCCACGAGTACGTGCTCACCGCGCGCGGACGCAGCGTGTGGACCGTGCTCGTGAGCATGTGGGCGTGGGAGCAGCGCTGGTCGGCCGATGCGGAAGCGCGTCTGCCGCGTCGGCGCCACACCGTGTGCGGGCAGCTGTTCGTGCCGCGGCTCGTCTGCGCCGCGTGCGGGGCCCCGGCCGACGCGCACGACGTGAGCGTGCGGACCGGACCGAGCGGCGAGTGGTCGCGGTGTGTGCCCGCCGCGGCCGGTCGTCGTCGCTCCGGGCGTGCGGCCCGCACCCCGGACATCGTCCCGCACACCATGGAACTGGTCGGCAACCGCTGGTCGGCGGCATTGCTGGGCTCCGCGCACCGCGGCGCCACCCGATTCGGGGAATTCGCGGAGCAGATGGGGGCACCGCCGGCGGTCGTCACCGATCGGCTCCGGCGGTTCACCGAACTCGACGTGCTCGCGCCGCGCCCGCATCCCGGCCGGGCCGATTGGGTGACCTATCACCTCACCGACAAGGGCCTGGCGTTCTTCCCCGTCATCGCGTGCATGATCGCGTGGGGACAACGCTGGTTCCACGCGCCCGAGGGCCCCGCGCTCGAAACGGTGCACCTGGGATGCGGGGCGCCGTTCCTGCCGAGACTCGTCTGCGACCGGTGCGACGGCACCCTGCACGCGGCGACCATCGCGATCGAGGACGTACCCGACGCGGACGGGTAGGGACCGACAGCTCCCGTTTTCCGACCCCCGTTTTCCGAGCGCGCGGCCCCGTTTTTCCGAGCGAATGTATCGCTCGTCTCCTTCAATCGACCGAATGTACCGCTCGCTCGGAGAAAGACGGGGGTGCGCGAGGACGGCGGGCCGGCTCAGCCGAAGTCGACCTGCCGGTGTTTGTTCGCCAGTGCCACCACCATGCCGGCGCCGAACGGGCCGCGGCTGTCGAACAGCACCGATGTGCCGACGGCGACACCGTCCTCGCCGATGTGGTGATCGGCCTCGACCCCGACCTCCTCACCGACCGGCAGCCGCGACAGGGTCAGGGTGAGGTCGGCGTTGATGTATCCGACGCCCTGCTCGCTCCAGTTGGTGACCAGGCTCGTGCCCTCGCCGACGATCGCGGTCCGCACGAACGGCGACATCTTCTCGCCGAGGATCACCGGAAATTGTCTGGCCCACATGCGTTTACGGCTCGAATTCTGATGCTCGGACCGTATCTGCGACCAACCCTCCGGGTGGTCGTCGCTGCCGAACCAGGTCGGCACGAATCCGGTCTCCGGGTCATCCGTGCGACTCGACGGCGGCGCCGGATGTTCGTCGCGGGTCCATACCGTTCCGGGCGGCTGCTCCGACGGACGGAGATACACGACGGTCGCGCGCGCGACCACGTCACCGTTCTGCAGCATCTGTGCATCGGCCACCCGGATGCGGTTGCCGTCGCGCACGAGGGTCGTCTCGACCGTCACGGGATCGGTGCGCACCGGTTTGAACAGATCGACGGTGAGCCGCGACGGCACCCAGTTCTCCACCGCATGCCGGTTCTCGAGTTCCCGGGCGAACAGGCCGCACACGCACGGACCGAGCAGCATGTCCGACGACCAGGGACTGATCGCCAACTCGGTCGGCACGAACCGGCCGTCGACCTCCGTGAAATATCCGCGTTCGGTACGTCCCATGCTCCGCATTCTCCGGACCGGTCGTGCGAGAGGTCACGGCGGGTCCGTGGACCGTGCGGTCCGACAGTGTCGAATGTTCCCGTTCAACCCGTGCTCGTCGGTCTAGGCTCCGAACATGGTCGGATCGGCGAGGAAACTCCGCACCGCGTTCGCGAT
>NZ_JADZGH010000010.1:0-2926 GCF_015865005.1 Rhodococcus sp. CX | reverse complement strand
ACACCACCCCGGACGTGGTGCCGCTCGAGAGCATCGACACGTCGCGGCTGGGGCTCATCACCCCGGGTGTCCTGACGGTCGGCACGCTGTCCGACGCCCCGCCGAGCATCTGCGTGAACTCCGAGGGCGTGTTCACCGGCTACGACAACGAGGTTCTGAAGGCCATCGGGGAGAAGCTCGGACTCGAGGTGCAGTTCGTCGGCACCGAGTTCGCGGGGCTCCTCGCGCAGGTCGCTGGGCACCGCTTCGACGTCGGCTCGTCGTCGATCACCACGACGGACGAGCGCCGCAATCTCGTCGGGTTCACCAACGGCTACGACTTCGGCTACTTCTCACTCGTGGTGCCCAACGGAAGCCCGATCACCGGGTTCTCGGATCTGAACGCTTCCACCCGTATCGGCGTCGTCCAAGGGACCGTGCAGGACGACTACGTCGTCAACACCCTGAAGCTCGATCCGGTCAAGTTCCCGGACTACAACACCGCGTACGCGAATCTGAAGACCGGCCAGATCGACGCGTGGGTCGCGCCGTCGCAGCAGGCCGAAGGGGCCATCGCACCGGGTGACCCCACGTCCATCGTGGAGAACACGTTCAGTGTCAACAACTTCGTGGGCTGGGCGGTCGCGAAGGAGAACCAGCCGCTGATCGACGCGCTGAACTCCGGTCTGGACGCCGTGATCGCCGACGGCACGTGGGCCGAGCTGTACACCGAATGGGTGCCGCGTGAGCTGCCCGAGGGCTGGAAACCCGGAAGCAAGGCCGCACCCGAACCGGAACTGCCCGACTTCGCGGCGCTCGCCGCCCAGTCGGGCACCGAACCCGCGGGCACACCCGCCGCCGAACAGAAATCGACGCTGACACAGCTGCGCGAGACCTTCTTCGACTGGGGGCTGTATCAGAAGGCGTTCCCGGAACTGTTGAAGACCGGTCTACCGAACACCCTGATCCTGGCGCTGACCTCCGGGATCGCCGGCACGGTCCTGGGCATGCTGCTGGCGGTCGCCGGAATCTCCCGCACCCGGTGGCTGCGCTGGCCTGCCCGCGTCTACACCGACATCTTCCGGGGACTGCCCGCCGTCGTGATCATCCTGCTCGTCGGCCTCGGGGTGGGACCGGTCGTGCAGGGCCTCACCGGCAACAATCCGTACTGGCTCGGCGCGGCGGCGCTGGCGCTGCTGGCCGCCGCATACATCGGCGAGATCTTCCGCTCCGGCATCCAGTCGGTCGAGGCCGGGCAGATGGAAGCTGCGCGAGCACTGGGCTTCAGTTACCGGCGGTCGATGTCGCTGGTGGTCGTGCCGCAGGGCGTCCGCCGCGTGCTGCCCGCGCTCATGAATCAGTTCATCGCCCTCATCAAGGACTCGTCGCTGATCTACTTCCTCGGCCTGCTCGCGACGCAACGTGAGCTGTTCGCGGTCGGCCGCGACCTCAACGCCCAGACCGGCAACCTGTCACCGCTCGTCGCCGCCGGTCTGTTCTATCTGATTCTGACGGTGCCGCTGACGCACCTGGTGAACTACATCGACCATCGGCTGCGCGTCGGCCGGAAGGAAGTCACGCTCGACCCGCTCGAGCAGGACCTCGTCGTGGAGAGAGGCTGAGAACGACCATGACCGCTCCGACTCTCGAGGGTGTCTCGCTGACCGGCACGGGGCTGCACCTGGCGTTCGGATCCAACAAGGTGCTGCGCGGCGTCGACCTGCACGTCGACGCGGGGAAGACCGTCACCGTGATCGGGCCGTCCGGATCCGGCAAGTCGACGTTGCTGCGCGTGCTCAACCGCCTGTACGAACCCGACGCCGGCGACGTGCTGCTCGACGGGAAGTCGGTGCTGAAGGACAACCCCGACGCGCTGCGTCAGCGCATCGGCATGGTGTTCCAGCACTTCAATCTGTTCCCGCACAAGACGGTCATCGAGAACATCGCGCTGGCGCCCCGCAAGCTCAAGGGCATGTCGAAGGACGAGGCCCGGGCACTCGCCCTCGAGCAGCTCGAACTGGTGGGTCTCGCCCACAAGGCCGAGTCGCGGCCGGCGAATCTGTCCGGCGGGCAGCAGCAGCGCGTGGCGATCGCGCGGGCACTGGCGATGAAACCGCAAGTGATGTTCTTCGACGAAGCCACCTCCGCGCTCGACCCGGAACTCGTCAAGGGCGTGCTGGCGCTGATGGCGGATCTCGGTGCCGGCGGCATGACGATGGTCGTCGTCACCCACGAGATGGGTTTCGCGCGGTCGGTGTCGGACACCGTCGTGTTCATGGATCACGGCGCGGTCGTCGAGACCGGCACCCCGGACCAACTGTTCGACAGCCCTGAAACCGAACGGCTGCAACAGTTCCTGTCGCAGGTTCTCTGACGGATCGAGGCTGCCGGCGGGATTACGGCTGGATCAGTACATTCAGGCCCCGCTCGAAGTCGGCGACACGCCGCGAGAGAGCGTGGTGGCCACCGTTGACGATCTCCGACACCCGGACGATCCCGGCGGTGTCCGCGACCTGGTTGAGGTTGCGCGACGTCCAGTACCAGGCGGCCGTGGTGAAGGCATTCTCCGGCGCGGACAGCAGTTCGGGGTTCGCGACGAAGTCCACCCCGGTGGCCTGGCTCAACTTCTCGTAGTTGTGACGACCCGTGATCTGAATGGCGCCGCGACCCTTGTAGCGCACGCCGTCTCCCGGCTGGGTATTGCCGAGATCGCGGCGGCCCTCGTAGGCGCGCCCGGAGGCGTACTCCTCGAAGGTGCGGAAGGAATCGGACTCGACGGCGAGTTGGGCGATGAACGCCGCCTGCCGGACCGGTGTGTCGATGCCGTTGCGCACCATCGCGTCGTTGAGCGGGGCGATGTACTGCTCGATCTTCTCGGGCTGGACACCCGGCACGATGCGAGCCAGCTCATCGGGGGTGACGGCGGGCGGCGTTCATCGCCCAACTC
>NZ_JADZGH010000107.1:26377-43149 GCF_015865005.1 Rhodococcus sp. CX | reverse complement strand
GTTTCAAGGCGGTCAGCGAAGCGAACGCCGTGCTGTCCGACCCCGCCAAGCGCAAGGAGTACGACGAGACGCGGCGGCTGTTCGCGTCCGGCGGCGGTGGGTTCGGCGGCTTCCATCCCGGTGCCGGTGGCGGCTTCACCAGCACCAACTTCGACATCGGCGACTTGTTCGGCGGTGGCGCGGCCGACAGCGGACTGGGCGACCTGTTCGGTGGCCTGTTCAACCGTGGCGGTGCCGGCGGCACGACCCGCACGCGTCCCCGCCGCGGCGGCGACGTCGAAACCGAGACGACTCTCGACTTCCGCGACGCGGTGCAGGGCGTCACCGTGCCGTTGCGCATGACCAGCCCCGCGCCGTGCACCACCTGCCACGGCAGCGGCGCCGAGCCGGGCACGAGCCCGCGGGTGTGCCCGTACTGCAACGGCAGCGGGATCGTCTCGCGCAACCAGGGTGCGTTCGGCTTCTCGGAGCCGTGCGACGACTGCCGCGGCACCGGGTCGATCATCGACAGCCCGTGCAAGGACTGCCGTGGCACGGGCATCCAGAACCGGACCCGCACCATCACAGTGCGAGTGCCCCCGGGCATCAAGGACGGTTCCCGGATCCGGCTCGCCGGGCAGGGCGAGGCGGGACTGCGCGGCGCGCCGTCGGGCGACCTGTTCGTCACCGTGCACGTGCGTCCCGACAAGGTGTTCGGCCGTGACGGCGACGACCTGACCCTCGTATTGCCGGTCAGCTACGGCGAACTCGTTCTCGGGGCGACCGTGTCGGTGCCGACCCTCGACGGTCGCGTGGGTCTGAAGATCCCCCCGGGCACGGCCGACGGACGCGTGCTGCGCGTGCGCGGCCGCGGCGTACCCAAGCGCAGCGGTGGTGCCGGCGACCTGCTGGTCACCGTCAAGGTCGCGATCCCGCAGCATCTGGACGACCAGGCCATCGACGCCCTGCGTGTCTATCTGCATGCCGAAAAGAACAGCGGCTTCGATCCGCGTGAGGGATGGGCAGGTGCATGATGTCGGAACCGAGGCAGCCGCGTGGTCATTCTGGCGACCCGGACGCCCGCGTGTACGTCATTTCCGTGGCGGCGGAACTGGCCGGGATGCACGCGCAGACGTTGCGCAACTACGACCGGCTCGGCCTGGTCACGCCGCACCGCACCAGCGGTGGCGGTCGCCGGTACTCGCCGCGCGACGTCGAACTGCTGCGTGAGGTCCAGCGCCTGTCGCAGGACGAGGGCGTGAACCTGGCGGGCATCAAGCGCGTCATCGAACTGACCAACCAGGTCGAGGCTCTACAGCAGCGCGTCGCGGAACTGACCGCCGAGGTCGAGCAGCTGCGCAGCGCGCGCCGCGACCTCGTCCCGATTCCGCGCAGCAACGCCCTCGTGGTGTGGAAGCCGCGCCACCAGCGCGACTCCTGACCTCCGGGACACTACCGAATCCGATTGACGGGAACCGACACTCGGCTCGACCGGGGGACGGTTCCCGTCTGCGTCGGAGAGGGTTACACCGCCCGGACTGCGTCCTCGAGCACATCGAGCGCCTCGACGAGCAGTTCGTCGGGGATCACCAGCGGCGGCAGCAGTCGGATCACGTTGCTGTAGGTGCCGCACGTGAGCAGCACGACGCCCTGGGCGAGCGCGGCCGCGGCGACCGCAGCGGTCGCGACCGGGTTGGGTTCGCGACTTCCGGGCATCACGAACTCGATCGCGAGCATCGCCCCGCGCCCGCGCACCTCCCCGACGATGTCGCATTCGTCGGCCAGCGCCTGCAATCGCGGCACCGCGATGTCGGCGATGTGCCGGGCGCGGGCAGGCAGGTCGAGATCACGCATCCGGGCCAGTGTCGCGAGCGCCGCCGCGCACGCGATCGGATTGCCGCCGTAGGTACCGCCGAGTCCGCCGGGGTGCACGGCGTCGAGCAGGTCGGCGCGCCCGGTGACCGCCGCGAGCGGCAGGCCGCCCGCGATGCCCTTGGCGAGGGTCATCAGGTCGGGCACCACCTGTTCGTGCTCGCAGGCGAACCAGCTACCGGTGCGGGCGAAGCCGGTCTGCACCTCGTCGGCCACGAACACGACACCGTGGTCGCGTGCCCAATCGGCCAGTGCCGGAAGGAAACCGGGTGCGGGCACGATGAATCCGCCCTCTCCTTGGATCGGTTCGATCACGATCGCCGCGACGTTCTCCGCGCCCACCTGCTTCTCGATCAGCGTGACGGCGCGGCGCGCGGCCTGCTCACCTGTGACCGGGGTGCCGTCGTATCCGAGGCCTTCCCGGAAGGGATAGGACATCGGCACCCGGTACACCTCGGGCGCGAACGGACCGAAACCGTGCTTGTACGGCATGTTCTTCGCGGTCATCGCCATCGTCAGGTTCGTGCGGCCGTGGTAGGCGTGATCGAACACCACGACGGCGTCGCGCCCGGTGGCGATGCGGGCGATCTTCACCGCGTTCTCGACCGCTTCGGCGCCGCTGTTGAACAGCACCGTGCGCTTGGGATGGTCACCGAGGGTCAGTTCCGCGAGCCGCTCGGCGACCTCGATGTACCCCTCGTACGGGGTGACCATGAAACAGGTGTGGGTGAATCGCCCGGCCTGTTCCCGAACTGCCTCCACGACAGCCGGATCGGAGGCACCGACGCTGGTGACGGCGATTCCGGCACCGAGGTCGATGAGTGAGTTCCCGTCGACGTCGACGATGACGCCGCCGTCCGCGTCGGCGACGTAGACCGGGACGGACGATCCCACCCCGGCACCGACCGCCTGCCGGCGCCGTTCGGTCAGTTCCGTCGAGCGGGGCCCCGGCAGGAGAGTGCGGAGGCTTCGCCGCTGGGGAAGTCGGTATGCGAGGTTCATGACGGGCGTTCCTCGGTCGGTGCTGCAGGTGTGTTGTGCGTGTTCGGGTCGGAGCCGCTGTGCCGCGGCCACCGCCGGCGACAGTTCGTAGCCGACGTGGGCCGCAGCGATACCGGTGACCTCGACGATATCGGCGCAGACCGGGTCGGAGCCGGAGAATGCGCAACATGCGAGGTCGACCGGAGCGGCGCCTCCGCCAGGGCGACCGCTGGCCGGGAGGATCGGTTTCGGCCCCGATACAGGCGCTCCTAGTGTCTCGGCACGAGCACGGTCCCCCTGCCGGCGTGTATCGGCCGGATTCGAAAGAGGTGTCCCATCGTGAACAGCAAGAGCGCCGCGGTCGACGTGGTGATTGTCGGTGCAGGTGTCGCCGGAATGTATGCCGCGCACACGTTGTGCCGGCACGGATTGACGGTCCAGGGGTTCGAGTCGGCGGGAGGAGTCGGGGGCACGTGGTACCACAACCGGTATCCGGGCGCTCGCTGCGACGTGGAGAGCGTCGACTACTCGTTCTCGTTCGACGACGACCTGCAACAGGAATGGACCTGGTCGGAACGGTTTGCGACGCAGCCGGAAATCCTCGCCTATCTCGAGCACGTCGCCGACAGGTTCGATCTGTGGCGTCACTTCCGGTTCTCGACGCGGGTGGTCTCGGCGGAATTCGACGAGGCCGACTCGGTGTGGCGGATCCGTACCGACGACGGTGAGGTCACCACCGGCCGATACTGCATCTTCGCCACCGGATGTCTTTCTGCCACCAACCTTCCCGACATTCCGGGCCGTGAGGACTTCCGGGGCGAGGCGTACCACACCGGTAGCTGGCCGCACGACGTGGTCGACTTCGCCGGTAAGCGTGTCGGGGTCATCGGGACGGGATCATCCGGGATGCAGTCGATTCCGCTCATCGCGGAGGAAGCCGATCATCTGTACGTCTTCCAGCGCACAGCCAACTATTCGATCCCGGCGGGCAATCGTCCCTTCGATGCCGAGACCATGCGCGAAATCAAGGCGACCTACGCGGAGCGACGCCGCCTGTCCAGACTCAGCGGGGGCGGTTCGCCGTTCACCCCGTACCCCCACGGCGCGCTCGAAGTCACCGACGAGGAACGCACCCGGATCTACGACGAGTGGTGGAACCGTGGCGGAGTCCTGTTCAGCAAGGCGTTCCCCGATCAGCTGACCGATCTCGAGGCCAACGACACCGCCCGTGTGTACTGGGAGAACAAGATCCGGCAGATCGTGACCGATCCGGAGCTCGCCGCGACGCTGATTCCCGACGATCATCCGATCGGGACGAAGAGGATCGTCACGGATTCCGGCTATTTCGCAACATTCAACCGCGACAACGTGACCCTCGTCGATCTCGAGAGCACCCCGATCGATCGGATCACCGAATCCGGCATCGCGACCACCGAGGGCCAGTACGATCTCGACATCATCGTCTACGCAACCGGTTTCGATGCCATGACCGGCGCGTTGAGCCGGATCGACATCCGCGGTCGCGGTAACCGGCGCCTCGTCGACGAATGGGCGGCCGGCCCTCGTACCTATCTCGGGCTGGGGGTGAACGGATTTCCGAACATGTTCCTGGTCAACGGTCCCGGTAGCCCGGGACCGCTGGCGAACATGGTGCTGACCTCGGAGCAGCATCTCGATTGGATCGTCGATTGCATCGAGTACGTCGACGAGCGGGGTGCGGTGACCATCGAAGCCGACTCGGATGCGGTCGACGCGTGGGTCGCCGAATTGAACGAGCGGGCATCGACAACGCTGTTCCCTTCGGCGAACTCGTGGTACCTGGGCGCCAACATCCCCGGTAAGCCGAGGGTGTTCATGCCGTTCATCGGTGGATTCGCAGCGTACGGCCAGATCCTCGACGAGGTCGCCGGTGCGGGTTACAAGGGATTCGCCCTCGGCGGTCCGGAACGAAAGGCGTTGTAGTGCAGAAGATGGCAGGTTCGCGTGTTCTGGTCACCGGCGCGGCAGGGGGCATGGGCAGAAGTCACTGTGTGACCCTGGCGCAGGCGGGGGCCGACGTGCTCGCGCTCGACCTCGAGGACACGCGCCACGAACTCGACGCCACCGCAGAGGCGGTCCGTGCCACCGGACGAACCTGCGTCGCGGAGACCGCCGACATCCGGGACACGGCGGCGTTGCGGGCGGCCGTCGACCGGGGAGCGAACACGCTCGGGGGTCTCGACGTGGTGGTCGCGAACGCGGGTGTGTACGACGTCCCCGGCCCGTCGTGGACGATCGACCCGCAGACGTGGCGTCGGTCGCTGGACGTGAACCTCACCGGTACGTGGAACACGGTCCGGGCGGGAGTCGCGCATTTCGCGGGTGGCGGGTCGGTGATTCTCGTCAGTTCCACGGCGGGTATCAAGGCGATTCCGTCTGCGTCGCACTATTCGGCGGCCAAGCATGCCGTGGTCGGCCTTGCGCGCACGCTGGCGAACGAGCTCGGTTCCCGGTCGATTCGGGTCAACACGGTGCACCCCGGGTCGGTGCACACTCCGATGATCATCAACAGCCGGGTGTTCTCGAGATTGTGCCCGGACGTGGACAACCCGACCGAGGCCGATGCGGCCGCTGTGCTCGCGTCCCGCAATCTGCTGCCGGTTCCATGGGTGGACCCGGTGGACGTGAGCAATGCGGTGCTCTTCCTGGCGAGCGAGGACTCCCGTTACATCACCGGCACGCAACTCGTCGTCGATGCCGGTCTGACCCAGAAGGTTTGAGATGAGTGGACGTTTGGACGGCAAGGTCGCGCTGATCACGGGCGCGGCCCGGGGCATCGGGCGCGCACAGGCCGTGCGCTTCGCGCAGGAAGGCGCCGACATCGTTGCCGTCGATCTGTGCGGACCGACCGAGACGGTGTCGACTCCACCGTCGACGCGGGAAGATCTCGAGGAAACCGTGTCGCAGGTGCGGGCTCTCGGTCGCAAGGCGGATCCGTACATCGCCGACGTGCGCGACCTCGAGGCGCTGCGGGAGGTGGCAGATCGCAGCGTGGAGGCGTTCGGTGGAATCGATATCGTCTGTGCGACAGCGGGAATCACGTCGTCGGCACCCTCCCTCGAGCTCGACGACACGGCATGGCAGACGATGCTCGACGTGAACCTGACCGGTGTGTGGCACACCTGTACCGCGACGGTGGAGCACCTGATCGCACGTGGGGGAGGATCGATCGTCATCACCAGTTCCATTGCGGGACTGAGGGGTTTGGTCGGAGTGTCCCACTACACCGCGGCCAAGCACGGCGTGGTCGGCCTGATGCGGGCCCTGTCGGGGGAGGTCGCGCAGTACGGGATCCGTGTGAACACGGTGCATCCGACCAACGTGAACACGACGATGATCCAGAATCCCTCGGTGCGCAAGGTGTTCCGGCCCGACAGGGACGAACCCACGGTCGACGAGTTCGCCGAGGCCGCCAGGACGATGAACATGCTGCCGATCCCGTGGGTCGAACCCGTGGACATCGCCAACGCGTCGCTGTTCCTGGCCTCGGACGAAGCCCGGTACATCACGTCGGTGGCGCTTCCGGTGGATGCGGGCAGCACGCAGCGCTGACCCGACGAATCGTCTGCAGGGGTGAACCGTCAGACGCGGCGGGGACGCCACCCTTCGATCAGCGGTGTCAAGGCATGGATGTGGAGGGCGCGCAGGTCCTCGATGCGAGGCTGCTCGGCACCGAAGAGCCACTCCATGTATGCCGCGCGGGAGGCGGTGAAGATCATCTGGGCGACGAGGCGGCGGAGGAAGCGGTCGTCGGCGTAGATCGAGGAGCGGGCGAGCAGATCGGCGAGACTGTCGATGAGCCGATCCTCGGTGTATTCCCAACGGAGGCGGTACTCGGGTGAGGCCATGAGGAGCTGGAGCAGTTGACGCCAGCCGCCGGCGTCGTCGGCGAGTTCGGCGGTGAGCGCACCCACGATCACGGCGACGACGTCGTTGCCGCCGGGGCAGGCATCGAACTGCTCGACCAGGCTCTCGGCGGACCGTTCGAACAAGGGGGACACGACGTCTTCCTTCGCTGCGAAGTGGCGGTGGAAGGTCCGTACCGACACCCCCGCCTGCTGTGCGATGGCGTCGACGGTCACGGAGGTCGAGTTGTTCTCGAGGAACAAGTCCCGAGCAGCCGTCGCTATCGCAAACCGCACGTCGGCATACCGGCGCTCGGCCAGAGTGCTCGCTCGTCTCTTCGGCATGGCGCGCCTTTCTCGTGATCTTCGACGACAGGATCGGGGTGATCGATGTGAATTCTCCCGTGTCCTCGCCGGCGGTAGGCGGTCCGGGCTACGCGACGGGTGCGCCGGAGAGATCTCGACTGCACTGTTGTGAGTGTAGTCACATGGTGGCATAATCTGCCAATCAAGGCAGTTTGTGCCACGTTGGAGGTTGTCTTGCAGTCGTCGAATCGTGCCGAGTCACCCATTGCCATGGTCGACCGCATCATGTCCGTACTCGAGGCCTTCTCGGGTGGTGAATCCTTGACGCTGGCGCAGGTCTCGCGTCGAACCGGTGTGCCGCGATCGTCCGTGCATCGGTTGCTCACGCGTCTGTCGGAGTTGGGAGCGCTCGACCGGACCGGCTTCGAGTACCGCGTCGGAATGCGGCTGTTCGACATCGGCAGTCATGCGCTCGACAAGGACGCCGTGCACCGGGTCGCGTTGCCGTACATGAACCGGCTCGGCAGAGCCACCGGTGCGAGCGTGTACCTCGCGACGCTTTCCGGCTCCGACATCGTCTACACCGAGGGAATCTGGACGGATTGGGCGGCGCCTCGCCGTCCCGGCATCACCCAGCCCGCCCACCTGACGGCGGCGGGCAGGATGCTCCTCGCGTGCCTTCCCGAGGACGAGCTCCTCGATCACCTTCCCGGCAACCTGGGTTCGCCGCGGCCGAACTCCGGTTCGGCGGCGGACCTGCGCAGGGAACTGCGTGAGATCCGTGAACGCGGAGTGTGCGTCAGCCGCGGCAGCATCGTGCGGGATTCCGTCGCCTACGCGGTCCAGATCGGTCCCCCCGGCTACGCGACGACAGCGCTGAGCGTATGGGGCCCTACCGAACAGATGCGCTCGACCGAGATCGTCTCCCTGCTCCGGCAGACCGGACGCGCGATCTGGGATGCGGCGCAGCGCGGTGCCGGAGCCGGGCGTCCACCGCAAGAGTGGCGGGGCGGCGCGCACCCGACGGGCGAGAAAGGTGATCGCCGGGTTTCCCCGGCCTACGCTGCCGTCGGGCTCTGACCGGCGGCCCGACGGTGAGGAGCAGGTTTGTTCGACCGGGTGACGGAGACCTTCACTCCGGCCGGTCGTCGCCCGGGGATGGGGCGGCGTGGCGATGGGCGGCCACCAGTTCGGTGCCGGCCGCCCGGAGTGTGTCGGTCGGTTCGATGCCCAGGATGCGCAGCGCGCTGTCGGCGACGAGCCCCGCCGGCGCCGGCAGCGGACCGTCGGCGGGGGCGGCGATCGTCGGGTCGTCGGCGCGGATCGCGATCACCGATTCGGTGACCCGCGCCGGCAGTGCGCACCGCGGATCCTTCGGGTCCGCGACGACCTGCGCCGCGAGAGTCCGGTAGATGCCGTGCAATTCGCGACGTTTGGCGTGGAACGCGGACAAGCCCGGCGCATCCGCCTCCGGAATCAGGTACAGCCGGCCCAGATTGGACCGGTCCGTCAGTAGATTCCACGAGTCGCCCGCCGTCAGGGCCCACAGCAGCAGCGCGGGATCGCCGCCCAGCTCGGCGAGGGTGCGCGCGTACCGCAGCGACGGCTCGACCGTCGAATCGAGCAGCGCCGCGAGAATCGATTCCTTGGTGGGGAAGTGGTGGTAGAGCGACGCCTGCCGGATCCCCACCGAGTCGGCGATCGCGCGGGTCGAGGTCGCGGCGAAACCCCGCGTGACGAACAATTCGCCTGCGGCATCGAGGATTTCCTCGCGACCCGACGCGCCGGGGCGTCGGCTCTCCACGAGGCGCGGTCGTCCGGGTCCGGTCACGATGCCTCACTCTGCCACATCCCGACCACTCGTTCGACGACCGGCACGAACGGTGCGGCGGGGACCCGGTGCTCGCTGTCCGCGGCGGCCATTGCCGCCCGCGAGGCATCCATCCACGCGGTGCGGTCGATGCGGCGCAGGTCGAACGGCAGCCCGGCGCGGCGGGCGAGGACGGCGAGCAGCGTCGTCGCGGTGCGGCCGTTCCCCTCCCGGAACGGGTGCACCGCAACGAGATCCGCAACGAGGGCGGCTGCGGCCGAGATGAATTCGGTGGGGCAGAGGGTGGCGGCGCCGGCCTCGAGTGCCGCCGTGCGCGCTGCGAGATGCGGAACCGGCAGGAACCTCGCGTCGGCCTTGCGCAGGTCGACGATGCGCTGCTGCCCGGCCCACGGATAGACGTCGCCGAACAGGTGCTGGTGGATCGACGCGACGAGCGGAACGTCCGGCACGACCGCCCCCAGGTGGATCTCGGCGATCCGCGCTGCGCACACGCGATGCTCGGCCTCCGCCAGCGCTGCCGGATTGGCGAGTCCGATTCCGTTGCGCAGCACGGATGTTCCGCGCACGTAGTAGGGGCGGTAGCGGCGCAGCAGCCGGGGTCGCTGCTCGCTCGGGTCGAGCGCGCGTGCCGCCGCGACCGCGGCGGCGATGTACTCGCCGCGCCCCAGCACTCCGGTCGCGAACGCGGTGAGGGCGGCGCGGGCGTCGTCGTCGGGTCGCCACCCTTCGAGTTCCTGAGCGTGTATCGCCTGCGCGACGGCGTACTCGGCGTTCACGGCCCGTCCGGGCGGGTGAACGACGACGCGGACAGTCGATAGTCGAGGACGCGCTGGATGCCGGCGACCGTGCGCGAGACCCACCGGATGGTGGCGCGCTCGGAGGGACGGAACCCGGTCAGGGGCTCGGGGCCGTCGATGCCGGGGCCGGAGAGAGCGCGGCGCGTGACGATGTCGAGGATCTCGTGGTGGCAACGCTGCAGGTCGGCGATCTCGTCGGCCTCGAGGTACTCGCCGGGCCGGGCCGCGGTCAGTCGCTCCCCGGTGGCGTGCCCGCCGGTCCCGCCCGCGAGTGCCGCCCAGCGCGCGATCTTGCGCACGGGGGTCAGCAGGTCCTGCTTGAGGTCGACGTTCGGGGCGGAGACCAGCGGAAACGCCGGACGCACGTGCGGCCGGTGGGAGAGCGCGTCGGACAGCACCGCGTTCAGGCAACGCGGATGGGTGCGTATCGCCGCGGCGAGCACCTCGCTCAGATCGGGGTCGGGACGGTCACCGACCGGGCGTGCGTCGGCGAGCAGTCCGATCATGACGATGCCACGGTCCTCGAGCGGGTTGGCGGCCCAACGGGTGATCGCGGCGCGCCATTCGTCCGGGGTGCGGCGCAGTCGTCGTTGCAGCGGGGTGGCTCCGTTCGGGTCGACGATGACCCCGGGTACGCGCAGGGCGGCGGCGTCGAAACCGTCGTCGGGGGTCGCGGTGACGGCCAGGGCATCGAGGTCGGATCCCGGCAGTGCCTCGCCGCGGCCGAGGCTGCCGGTGACCCACACCTGAACGTCGGTGCGCCCGTCGAGGGCGGTGCGCAGTTCGTCGACGCACAGCCGCGACCATTCGGCCGCGATGTGCTCAGACGTTGCCCCGCGGGCGAATTCGGAGCGCAGGCGCGCGTGGTCGGTGGTGGTCGGCATGCAGCGATAGTGACACACCGACGCCGTGTCACACGTTCGCAACACAGGTAGCCCATTCGAAACATTGCCGTCACCGCGCAGGAATGAGCGCACCTAAAACTGTCACCCGACAGGTTTTGACGGTTGCGCGAATCGAGGACACCATGGCATTGACGACGCCCGCCGCAGCGCCCCCCGAAAAAGGCGGCGACGCAGTAGATCTCGCCGAATTCGGCTACGAACAGCAGCTCCACCGCTCCCTCGGGAAGTTCGCCTCGTTCGCGGCGGGATTCTCGTTCGTCTCGATCCTCACCACGATCTTCCAGCTGTTCGGCCTCGGCTTCGGGTTCGCCGGACCCGCCTTCTTCTGGACCTGGCCCGTCGTGTTCGCCGGCCAGTTCCTCGTCGCCCTGTGCTTCGCCGAACTCGCCGCCCGCTACCCGCTCTCCGGTGCGATCTACCAGTGGTCCCGCCGCCTCGGCGGCGAGGTGCTCGGCTGGTTCGGCGGCTGGTTCATGATCCTCGCGCAGATCGTCACCGCCTCCGCCGCCGCGATCGCCCTGCAGGTCGTGCTGCCGACCGTGTGGTCCGGCTTCCAGATCATCGGCGACGACACCTCGCTCACCTCGCCCAGCGGCGCCGCCAACGCCGTCCTGCTCGGCACCGTCCTGCTCGTCGTCACCACCACGATCAACTGCGTCGGGGTGCGCTGGATGGCGCGGGTCAACACCATCGGCGTCATCTGCGAGATCGTCGGTGTCATCGCCGTCATCGGCGTCTTCTTCACCCACGCACAGCGCGGCCCCCAGGTCGTTTTCGACACGGGCATCCACACAGGTCAGAGCGGCTACGGATGGGCGTGGATCGCCTCCGGCCTGATGGCCGCCTACGTCATGGTCGGGTTCGGCTCCGCCGGCGAGCTCGCCGAGGAGACCCGCGACCCCCGCCGCGTCGCCCCGCGCACCATCCGCATGGCGCTGAGCGTGTCCGCACTCGGCGGCGGCCTCATGATCCTCGGCGCGCTCATGGCCGCACCCAGCCTCACCGACGGCCGTCTCGCCGCCGAAGGCCTGCCGTACGTGCTCGACACCGTGCTGTCCTCGCCGTGGGGCACCGTGCTGCTCGTCGACGTCGCCATCGCGATCCTCATCTGCACCCTCGCGATCCAGACCGCCGCGTCCCGCCTGATGTTCTCGATGGCCCGCGACGAACGCCTCCCGTTCTCCAAGACCCTCGCGACCGTCAACCGCCGCACCGGCACCCCCATCGCCCCGTCCATCGTCGTCGGCCTCGCCTGCGTCGCGGTGCTGCTGCTCAACGTCGGTAACTCGGCGATCTTCTCGACCCTGGCCAGCGTGTGCATCATCGCGATCTACCTCGCCTACCTGCTGGTGACCGCCCCGATGCTGTACCGGCGGCTGACCGGCGGCTGGGTCTCCGGCGACGGCGGCACCGACGCCGAGGGTCGGCCGCTGTTCTCCCTGGGCCGCTGGGGTGTGCTCGTCAACGCCCTGGCCGTGCTCTACGGGCTGGTGATGGTCGTGAACCTGTCGTGGCCGCGCGCCGAGATCTTCGACCCGGCGGGCGACACCCCGATCCTGCGCTGGGCCGGACCGATCTCCATCGTCGCGATCGTCGCCCTCGGCATCCTGTGCTTCCCCCGCGGCCGGACCCACCCGCGCCCCGTCCGCTCGCTCTGACCGCCCGCTTTCTCCAGGAGTCACCATGACCGCCACCACCACCGCAGCCCGCGACCACGCCCGCTCCCAGGCCGGGCAGCACGACGGCCCCATGCCCGTCGTCCCCGCCTCCGCCTGGCCGAACCCGCCCGCCGGAGTCGACGCCGACGCACTGGTGTGGGCCGAGACCGTGCCCGGCGGCCGCTACACCTCCAAGGTGCTCGCCCGCGGCACCCGGCTGCGGCTGACCGACCTCGACGGCCGCGGCTGCGCCCACCTGATGCTCTGGCGCGCCGACGCCCCCTGGGAGCGGCTCAACATCGCCGACACCGTCAAGGTGCCGTGGCAGGCGTACCTCGGCGTCGACCACCCCCTCCTCGACGACCAGGGCCGCGTCCTCGCGACGATCGTCGCCGACACGTCCGGCCGACACGACGCGCTGTGCGGCACCACCACCGCCGTCGGCAACACCGCCCGCTACGGCGACGGCTCGGTGCACTCCGACTCCCCGGCCGGACGGGAACTGCTCACCCTCGCCGCCCTCAAGCACGGCCTCGGTCCCCGCGACGTCGCCCCGACCGTCTCGTTCTTCCACGGGGTGCGGGCCGACGAGGACGGCACCCTGGTTCCCACCGGCAACGCCGGACCGGGTGCGAGTGTCGAACTGCTGCTCCACCTTCCGCTGATCGTCGCGGTCGCGAACACCGCGCACCCCCTCGACGAATCGCCCACCTTCGACACCACCACGATCGAACTGCTCGCCTGGCGCGCGCCCGCCGACCTCGCCGCACTCGCCGCCCGCGCCGCCGAGATCGGGCCCGAATACGACCGCGCGCACCGCAACACCGAAGACGTCCACGCCGCCGCCCTGCCGACCGAAGGGAATCTCGCATGACCGCCACCACCGCCCCCGCACCCCTCGTCCCCGGCACCGTGATCCTCGACGAGACGGTCGCGCCCCGCGGCCCGTGGTCGGCGATCGTCGCCGCCGGTGACGTGCTCACCATCGTCGACCTGTACGGCAACCAGGCCGTCGACACCCTGTTCTACGGCGCCGCGGACACCACGATCCGCTACAGCGCCCAGGCCACCATCACCGCGCAGCGCTCGCTGTTCCTGACCACCGGATCGGTGATCCGCGACCAGGAGGGCAACCCGATGATGACGATCGTCGCCGACGAGGTCGGCAACCACGACACCATCGGCGGGGCCTGCTCGCAGGAATCGAACACCCTGCGCTACGGCCACCACACCCGCCACCAGCACGCGTGCGTCGAGAACTTTCTCGCCGAGGGCGCGAAATACGGCCTGGGCAAACGGGATCTGGTCGGCAACGTCAACTTCTTCATGAACGTGCCGGTCGACCCGGACGGCACCCTCGGCATCGTCGACGGACTGTCCGCACCCGGTCGCCGGCTCGCGCTGCGCGCCGAGATCGACACCCTCGTGCTCGTGTCCAACTGCCCGCAGATCAACAACCCCTGCAACGGATTCGACCCCACCGCCGTGCAGATGATCGTCACCCGACCGGAGGCCTGACCCATGAGCGCGACCTGCACCGTCCTGCGTCCCGGACCGCTCACCACCGTCCAGGACTGGCCCGGACGCGTCGGCTACTGGAAGATCGGCGTCCCGCCGTCCGGTCCGATGGACGACCTGTCGTTCCGTCTCGCGAACCTCGCGGTCGGCAACGACGAGGGCACCGCCGGACTCGAGGCCACCATGGCCGGCCCGCGCCTGCGCTTCGACGCCGAGACCACGGTCGCGGTCACCGGCGCGGCCGCCACGGTCACCGTCGACGGCCGTCCCGTCCCGCAGTGGACACCGGTCACCGTCCCGGCGGGCGGGGTCCTCGACGTCGGCGCCGTCACCGGTGCAGGTCTGCGCGTCTACATCGCCGTCGCCGGCGGCATCGACGTCGACCCCTACCTCGGGTCCGGGGCGACGTTCACCCTCGGCAAGTTCGGCGGCGTCTCCGGGCGGGTGCTCGCCGACGGCGACGCGCTGCCGCTCGGTACGTCCACCGGAACGCCGCGGCGCCTCACCGCCGAGGAGATCCCCGCGATCGGCCACGACTGGACCATCGCGGTCACCGAAGGGCCGCACGGAGCGCCGGAGTTCTTCACCCGCAAGGACATCGACACCCTCTACGGCACCGCGTACGCCGTCCACCACAACTCCGACCGCACCGGCGTCCGCCTCATCGGACCCAAGCCCACGTGGGCGCGACCCGACGGCGGGGAAGCGGGCCTGCACCCGTCGAACATCCACGACACCCCCTACACGGTCGGTGCCCTCGACTTCACCGGCGACACCCCGATCCTGCTCGGCCCCGACGGACCGAGCCTCGGCGGCTTCGTCTGCCCGGTCACCGTCGTCACCGCCGACCGCTGGAAGATGGGGCAGCTCGCTCCCGGCGACAGGCTGCGCTTCGTCCCGGTGCGCGCCGCGAACGTCGCCTCGCCCAAGGTGTTCGGACCCGCCCGCCGCGCGGCGGTGCCCGTCGTCGGCGGTATCGGCGACGGCGACGACGGTGTGCTGCACCGCGGCGCGACCGCGGACGGCACCACATCGGTGACGGTGCGACGCAGCGGCGACGACAACATCCTCGTCGAGTACGGCACCATGTCGCTGGACCTGGTGCTGCGTGCCCGCGTGCACGCGCTGCAGACCGCCCTCGAGCAGGCCGGGCTGCGCGGCCTCGTCGATCTGACCCCCGGAATCCGTTCCCTGCAAGTGAAATTCGATCCGACGGTGACGAACACCCGCTCGGTGCTCGGTGCCGTGCTCGAGACGGAGGCGGCGCTGCCCGCCGCGGACCGGCTCGTCGTCCCCAGTCGCACCGTGCGGCTGCCGCTGAGCTGGGACGACCCGTCCACGCGACTGGCCACCGAACGTTACATGCACGGAGTGCGCGCCGATGCCCCGTGGTGCCCGTGGAACATCGAGTTCATCCGCCGCATGAACGGCCTGGATTCGGTCGACGACGTGTACAAGACCGTGTACGACGCGTCCTACCTCGTGCTCGGTCTCGGCGACGTGTATCTCGGTGCGCCCGTGGCGACCCCGCTCGATCCCCGGCACCGGCTCGTCACCACCAAATACAACCCGGCCCGCACCTGGACCCCGGAGAACGCGGTCGGCATCGGCGGCGCCTACCTGTGCATCTACGGGATGGAAGGCCCCGGCGGCTACCAGTTCGTGGGCCGCACCACCCAGGTGTGGAACCACCGATTCCCCGAGGGCGCAGGCGGATTCGAACCCGAACACCCGTGGCTGCTGCGGTTCTTCGACCGCATCTCCTGGTACCCCGTCTCCGCCGAGGAACTGCTCGACCTGCGCGCCGACACCGCCGCCGGACGCGGCCGCGTCGACATCACCGAGGGCGAATTCTCCCTCGCCGAGCACCTCGCGTTCCTCGAGCGCGAAGCCGACTCGATCGGTGCGGTTCGCGCGACAATGGAAGCGGCCCGCGACGAGGAACGCGCCCGCTGGGAAGCGGACGGCGAACTCTCCCGCGGCACCCGACTCGGAAAGGCGGCAGCATGACCGACCGTGTGACACAGGCCTACGCGCGACTGCGCGAGGCGGATCGCCCCGAGGTGTTCGTGCACCTGCGCGACGAAGCCGATGTCACCGCCGAGTACGCCGAATCATTGCGTCGCGGTGGGGAACTCGCGGGCGTCCTGCTGGCCGTGAAGGACAACGTCGACGTCGCGGGCCTGCCCACGACCGCCGCCTGCCCCGGCTACAGCTACGTCCCCGACGCCGATGCCGCCGCGGTCGCGGCACTGCGGGCGGCCGGCGCCGTCGTCGTCGGCAAGACCAACCTCGACCAGTTCGCCACCGGGCTCGTCGGAACCCGCAGCCCGTACGGGGCGGTCCGCGACGCGCGGCGGCCCGAGTACGTCTCCGGCGGGTCGTCGTCCGGGTCCGCGGTCGCGGTCGCGCTCGGGATCGTGGACATCGCGATCGGCACCGACACCGCCGGTTCCGGCCGGGTCCCGGCCGCGTTCCAGGGGATCGTCGGGATCAAACCGACGGTCGGGGCGGTCGCGACCACGGGGGTGGTGCCGGCCTGCGCCGAGTACGACTGCGTGACGATCTTCGCCCGCGACCTTCCGTCCGCCGAACGCGCGGTCGCGATCATGGCGACCGCCCCCGGCGGCCGGTCGTGGCCGGCGGACGTGCCGCTGGCCGCGGCGCCCGGTGCCGCGCTCGCCGTGCCCCGCGACCTTCCGGAACTCGACGAACGGTGGCGCGCCGCGTTCGGCGCCGCCGTCGAGCAGGCGCGGGCGGCCGGGTTCACGATCGTCGAGATCGACCTGGACGACTTCCTCGCCGCCGCCCGCTTGCTGTACGACGGGGCGCTCGTCGCGCAGCGGTGGGATGCGGTCGGTGAGTTCGTCGAGGCCGAAGGTTCCGATCACGAGGATGTCGGGTTGGATCCGGTGGTCGCCGGGATCGTGCGGGGCGCGGCCCGGTTCTCCGCCGTCGACCTGCTGCGCGACCGCGCGAAACTCGCCGCGCTGCGCGACCGGGCGATGACCGCGTGGGGTGACTGCGCGGCGCTGCTGGTG
>NZ_JADZGH010000107.1:1400-26367 GCF_015865005.1 Rhodococcus sp. CX | reverse complement strand
CGGTCGGGGTCAACTCGCGGCTGGGGACCTACACGAACTTCTGCAATCTGTTCGACCTGTGCGGGGTTGCGGTCCCGGCCGGTGAGGTCGTCGAAAGCGACGGCAGCACAGCACAGTTCGGCGTGACGGTGCTCGCCGAGGCCGGACGCGACGCGGTCGCGGCCGACGTGGCGGCACGCCTGACCGGGACGCCGCGCGACCCGTCATCGCCGTCGTGGCCGGAACAGGCCGGGGCGCAGGCGTTTCCGTTGATCGTGTTCGGTGCGCACCTGCACGACCAGCCGCTCGCCGGTCAGCTCACCGCGCTCGGTGCCCGCTGGGCCGGACCGGTCTCGACGGCACCGGAGTACCGGATGACCGCGTTGCCCACGCAGCCGCCGAAGCCTGCGGTGGTGCGCTGCGCCGACGGCGGGGCGTCACTGGAAGGGGAGCGGTGGGTGTGCTCACCCGCGGCGCTCGGCCGCTTCCTGGCGGCGCTGCCCGCCCCGATGGGGCTCGGGTCGGTGCAGCTGGCCGACGGCACGTGGGAGACCGGATTCGTCTGCGGCGACGACGCCGCGTCCGCGGCTCCCGACATCACCGCCGCTCGGTCCTGGCGCACCCACCTCGCCGCGGCCCTCGTGTAGCCGAAAGGAGACGAGGGTCAGGCGGGGACGAGCCCGCTGACCTCGGCGAGCAGCTCGAGGGAGCGCAGCCAGGCGGTGCGGCCCGGCGCCGACGACACCACGATCAGTTCGTCGGCCCGGGCGCGCTCGGTGAACGCGTCCAGGTATTCGCGGACCTCGGTGGGGTTGCCGACGGCGGTGTAGTGCAGCATCTGCGTCACCTGCCGGCCGGCGGGGGAGTCGAGTAGCAGCTCGATCTCCTCGTCGGTGAAGCTGCGACCCCGGCCGACCATCTGCACGACGCGGTTGCGTTTGGTGGCCTCGAACAGTTGCCGGGCCTCCTCGGTGGTGTCGGCGGCGATCACTCCGACACCGGCGATGACATAGGGCTCGGCGAGCTGTTCGGACGGCTGGAACTCGCGCCGGTACAGCGCGACCGCGTCCTCGAGCGCCTGCGGCGCGAAATGGGACGCGAAGCCGTACGGAAGACCCAGCAGCGCGGCGAGTTTCGCGCCGAACAGGGACGACCCGAGAATGTAGAGCGGCACATCGGTGCCCTTGCCGGGGATCGCGTCGACACCCGGAATGCGGCTCTGCCCCCGCAGATAACCCTGCAGTTCGAGCACGTCCTGCGGGAAGCTGTCCGCCGACGACGGATCACGCCGCAGCGCGCGCATGGTGTTCTGATCGCTGCCCGGCGCGCGGCCCAGACCCAGATCGATGCGGCCGGGATGCAGCGACTCGAGGGTGCCGAACTGCTCGGCGATGGTCAGCGGCGAATGGTTCGGCAGCATGACGCCACCGGCACCGAGCCGGATCGTCGACGTGTGCGCCGCGATGTGCGCGATCAGCACGCTCGTCGCCGACGACGCGATCGACGGCATGTTGTGATGCTCGGCGTACCAGATGCGCCGGTAGCCCCACTTCTCGGCGAGCTGCGCCATCCGCACGCTCGCGGCGAAGCTGTCCCGCGCGGTCTCGCCCTTGCCGATGTGCGCCAGGTCGAGGATGGAGAGGGGAACGGTAACCGGTGATCCTTCGCGTCAGGGCCCGGGATCGGCAGCCGGGCACACCTTCAGCGACAACACGGCGGCGCCGGCGGCTATTCCTGCCGGGCCGCCGACCGGGTCACATCTCGTCGAAGTGACCGTAGGTGCCGCGGTAGAACAGCAGCGGTCCGCCGCTGTGCAGCGAGGTCAGGCCGGTTACGCGGGCCACGACGATCGTGTGGTCACCGGCGTCGTGCTCGGCCTCGATGGTCGCCTCCACCCGCGCGATCGCACCCTCGAGGGCGGGTGCGCCGTTGTCGCCCGGAGTCCACTCCACGCCACGGAACTTGTTGCCGCCGCTGACGGCGAACGCCGCGCACAGGGTGCGCTGGCTCGCGGACAGGACGTTGATCGAGAACGTGCCGATCTCGCGGATCTTCGGCCATGTCGTCGACGTGCGGGCCGGGCAGAACGACACCAGCGGCGGGTCCAGCGACACGGACGTGAACGACTGGCACGCGAAGCCGAGCGGTTCGTCGCCGTCGAGGGCGGTGATGACGGTGACTCCCGTGCAGAAGTTGCCCATCACGTCGCGCATCCGGCGTGGATCCAGCACTGCGTGTTCTGCGGTCATGTTGCTCCAATCGGGTGTCGGCTTCGGGACCAGTGTCCGCCATCGCGGATCCGGACGGCCAGGGTGCTCCCGGACAGCGGGCATGTGGGCGGGTCTCGGATCTGCACGCTCGGTGACCGGAAGGACCCCGGAAACGGCAAGGGCATCGACGGTGTCGTGCAGGTCGGGACAGGTGCGGCGCGGTGCGTCGGAGCCGAGCCGGACACACGGCCGCGACGCGTCGTCGGTGAGCCACTGGATGTTGGTGTGGAACGTGCCGTTCTTCTCGGCCAGGACACGATTGCCGCACGTGCGGCAGGTGACGGACTGCATGGAGGCTGCTCCCGTTTCAGGTCGGTGGTCGCAGTGTTCCTCGGACGCTAGCTCGGGAACCGTTCCGTGGACACGGCGATGTCCCGCGTGGCGGGACATCGGTGCAGGTGGGAGCAAGCCTTGGCAGGGGGAGGATCAGGCCGTCACGAGGTGATGTTGGGTGCGCAGCCTCAGGCCGCGACCGAGGTGCGCTGCGGCGCTGCGTCCCCGTTCCGCGCGCGTGACAGCGCGTACAACACCCACCCCACGACCGGGAGGATGATGTCGAACCACAGAGGCGGGCCGATGTTGCCGGGCTTGGTGTTGCCCTCGGCAATCCAGTAGTAGAAGTGACCGGCGGCGTCGCCGAGGTACTGGACGGACATGACGGTGAGGGTCGCCAGCCAGAAGTAGCCGCGGAACCAGATGCACATGATGCCTGCGATGCCGATCGCCAGATCACCCATCGCGTTCTCGAACTGGAACCCGCCGTCACCGCGTGTGTATCCGATCAGTTCCGCAGTCGCAGGGCCGTCGAACAGGTGGTATCCCGCGCCGCCGATCGAGCTGACGCCGACGGCGACGGCGAGCCACCATACGAGGAAGATGTCGATCGTCGTCGCCGGACCGGCATCGTGGCGGCGCCTTCGGGAATGGATGAACGCCCCGATCAGCGCGATGATCACCAGAACAAGTGTCGGCATCAGGTCCTCCCCGCGTCCGCCGGCTCATTTTACGGAGGGCTCCGGTCGTCGGAGGGGAAAGCACCTGAACAGATCATCGTGTACGTGGAGCGGTCGCGGGTATCCGAGAGCATGAGCACCGCCATGAACGGGCCGTCCAACGACGGATACGGATCCGGATCACGTCGATCTCCGGATCCCGAGCTGCCTGCGACGCCCGCGCCCGTCGAACCCGATGCGGGACTGATCGAGGACGTCGCCCGCCGCAAAGGCATCAAAGGCACCCGTACCGGCACGATCTGGACCGGGTTGGTCGTAGGCATCGTCGTTCTGCTGTTGCTGCTGGTGTTCATCCTGCAGAACCTCGACGAGGCCACCCTCGAGCTGTTCGCATGGGATTTCACCCTCCCCCTCGGCGTGGCACTACTCTTTGCCGCGCTTGCCGGAGCGGCGATCATCGCTCTCGCCGGTGCCGTGCGCATCCTTCAGATCCGGCGAGCCGCCAACCGGCAACGTCAGCTCATCGAATAGAACCCTGCCCTGTATAGAACACGGCCCTGTTTGGGTTCGCCCGCACCGGGCATCTCTGTCATGGGGTCGAGGTGAGGAGGAATCATGGGCACCGAACCGGGACAGCACTTGCAGGAAGAACCGCAATCCGAGCGTGGCCCGAAGGGGTCGCGTGACACCGGAGCGGACGCGGCCGGCGGTGGACCGGCCGATCGGCCTGCCGGGTCGTTCGAGCAGGAGGAAATGCAGACCGGCGGGGCAGACGACGCGTCCGCAGGCACGGGTGGTGGGGAATCGGTCCCTCCCGGCGACGCCGAACCGGCCGTCCCGCCGTACGAGGGTCGCACCACCTCGACCGCGGAAGGCCGGCCGGAACACGACGAACATGTCGACACGTCGCAACCGTTGGCCCCGAACCCGGAGGAGACTCCCCGCGGCGCGACCGCGTCGCCTGCCGACGAGCAACCGGCGGATCAGGCACCGCAGACGGAGGAATCCGCTCGGGGCACGGGTCCGGCGCATCAGAGCGGTGTGACCAGAGCCGAAGATCAGCAATAGGCCACTCGCCGGGCCGGCGAGTGCCCGCACCGATCGGACGGACTGCGGTCGCTGTGCCGGATCGCTCAGGCGGTCCGCTGGACGCGGCTGCCCAGGGACGTACCCACTCCGCTTCGGGAAGCCGATCACGAAGACGGCGCCGCTCCGCACGAGGTCGTGCGGAGCGGCGCCGGATCAGGTGTCAGGACATCACGCCGAGCGGTTCGCTCCCGGACCAGTCGTGACCCCAGTAACTGTCGGCGGTGATCTCCTCGGCGGTGTAGAACCGCTCGTCGACACGCATTCCCTCGGTGCCGAACTCGATGTCCCAGCCGCCGGGGGCCCGCACGTAGAACGAGACCATCTTGTCGTTGGTGTGCCGGCCCAGCGTCGACGACACCGAGTAGCCGTCGCGCATCACTCGATCGAGAGCCTGGCCGACCGCGTCGAGGGTGTCCACCTCCACCATGATGTGGATGAGACCGGGATCCTTGCCGGCGGGCACGGGCATGAGCGCGAGGCTGTGGTGCCGCTCGTTCACGCCGAGGAACCGGATGCGCATCGGGCCGAACTCCGGGGGCGCCGGCAGCCGGAACGCGCCGCGCGGCAGGAACCCGAGCACCTCGGTGTAGAACTCGAACGTCGCGTCCGGTGCCGTCACGGGAAGCACCACGTGACCGAGACCCATTGCGCCGGTGACGAATCGGGCACCGTGCGGGGTGACCACCGGGCTGTGGTCGAGCACCGCGCCGTGGAATACCTCGACGGACACACCCGACGGATCCTGGAAGGCGATGACCTCCTCGACGCTGCGGGCGTCCGCCTCCTCCACCGACAGCGGCTTCACCGCGATACCGGCGGCCTCGACAGCGCTCTGCACCCGCAGCAGCGCCGCGTGATCGCGGACCTCCCAGCCGATGTCGACGATCCGATCGGTCTCACCCGGCACCACGACGAGCCGCGCCCGGCGTTCGTCGGTGCGCAGATACAGCGCCTCCGGGTCGGGGCCGCTGCCCTCGGCGAACCCCAGGACGTCGAAGGCGAACGTGCGCCAGCGGTCCATGTCGTTCGTCCGGATCTTGACGTAGCCCAGCGCTCTGATATCGCTCATGTTCTCTCCGAATGCTTCTCGTGTGGTCAGATCATCGCCCGCAGCGGGCCCTCGGGCTCGACCCCGAGACGGCTCAGCGAGGCGGCGTGGAACACGGTGCCGGGCACGTGAATCGCGTGGTGCAGGCCGGCGTGCGCGTCGCGCCAGAACCGCTGCATCGGCTTGTCCATGCGCAACGCATTGCCGCCGCACCGCGGGTAGATGCGGTCGATCGCGTTCACGGCCCGCCATGCCGCCTGCACCTGCGTCTGCCGTCCCGCGGCACGCTGCTCGAACGTCGGGGTCTTCCCCGAGTCGACGAGATCCCACATGCGATCGACGTTGGCCAGCAAGGTGTCCCGTGCGGCGCGCAGGTCGGCGACGGCCTCGCCGATCGCGAACAGTGTGTACGGGTCGTCCTTGACGGCCGTGCCCTGCGGGTTGATCCGGGCCGACTGGTATTCGTCGGCGTGCAGCACCAGGCCCTCGCAGATGCCGATGGTGGCGGACGTGATGCCGAGCGGGAACATGTTCGACCACGGCATCAGGTACAGCGTCTCGGTGCGGCCGTAGTTGCGGGCCGCGGTGCCGTCGATGACCTCGTCGCAGTCCATCACCCGGTAGTCGGGGACGAACGCGTCCTGCACCACCACGTCCTTCGAGCCGGTTCCGCGCAGGCCCACCACGTCCCACGAGTCCTCGACGATCTCGTAGTCGCTGCGGGGGATGATCACGTGCAGCATGCGGGGCGGCATCTCCACGCTGCCGTCCGCGTTGCATGCCATCGCGCCGAGGAACGCCCAGCCGCAGTGGTCGGTGCCGGAGGAGAACTGCCAGCGGCCGGAGAACTTGTAACCTCCGTCGACCGGGATGCACATGCCGGCCGGCATGTACGGCGAGGCCATCCACGTGTCCTGGTCCTCGCCCCAGACCTCCTGCTGCACGCGGGGATCCGCGAACGCCAGCTGCCACGGATGCACACCGACGATGCCGTGGATCCATCCCGCGGACGGATTGAGCGCCGCGGTGCGCATGACGGTCTCGGCGAACTCGCGCGGGTGGGATTCGAAGCCGCCGTGCTCCTTCGGTTGCAGCATGCGGATCGAGCCGGCCTCCTTCATCCGCTTCGCGGTGCCGTCGGCCAGACGCCCGATACGATCGGCTTCGATGCCCTCGGTGAACAGCTCGTCCGCCATCGCGTCGATCTGCTTGCGTACTTCGTAACTCATGGTCGTATTCCTCGGGTTCGGGTATCGGGGCCGGCCGTTCAGGCGACCGGCTCGTTGAGGGAATCGGATCGGGCAGAGATGTTCTCGGCCATCTCCTTCTCCCAGTGGGCAGCCGACCTGGTGGTGTCGATGACGAATTCGAACCGGTTGGTCATGTCCTCGGTGACATCGGCGACGTCGACGTAGAACTGCTGGTACCAGCGGCGCAGCTGGTAGACCGGGCCGTCCTCGTCGCACAGCAGCGGGTTGTCGATCTTGGCCTTGTTCTTCCAGATCTCGACGTCCTGCTCGAACGTCTTCTCCGTGCCGCTGCCGAAGTACGCGGCCATGCCGTTCGCCTCCTCGGCGGACATGCCGGGCAGGCGCTTGACCATGACGCCGTACTGCAGCACGAACGAGTTCGGGGTGACCGGGTAGTGGCAGTTGATCAGCACCGTCTCGACGGTTCCTGCCTCGGTCTCGCTCCACAGCTTGTCGATCATGTAGGACGGGCCGTAGTACGACGCCTCCGACCGGGACACATTGTCGGAAGCGCCGAAGTCGAGGTCGAGCTCGACGTCGTGGCGCTGCGTGAACGACATGTTCTGCGTGGCGATGTGGCCTTCGAAGATGTTCTCGAACGAGCGCGGCACACTCAGGTGGACGTAGAAGAAGTGCGCCATGTCCACGACGTTGTCGATGATCTCGCGGCAGTGCGAACCCTCGATGAGCACCGAGTTCCACGACCAGTCCGACCATTCGTCGGTGCCGGCGCCCTCGATCTCGGGGATGGTGACGTGCTCCGGCGGCGGGTTGCCCTCGGGGTCGTGCCACACGAACAGCTGCTGGTTGCGCTCGAGCGTGATCCACGCGCGGGTCTTGGCGAGCGGCGGGACGCGGCGCGCGTACGGAATCCCGGTACAGCGACCGTTGCCGCCCCAGCGCCAGTCGTGGAACGGACACGCGATGGAATCGCCCTTGATCTCGCCCTGTGCGAGATTGCCGCCCATGTGCCGGCAGTAGGCGTCGAGGACCTTCAGTTCGCCCGCGCTGTCGGCGAACACGACGAGGCTGGTACCGAACGCGTCGACCTGGTGCGGCTTGCCGTCGCGGTAGGTGCGTGCCAGGCCGAGGCAGTGCCAGCCGCGGGCGTAGCGGTCGGGCGCGGCGTCGGCCTCGATCGAGCGGATCTCGTCGTCGGGGGTGGTGCTGGTCTGCGTCATGGTGACCTCCGGACCGGATGGGAGTGATGCCGGTCATGGTGGGTGACCGCAGGAACGGCGAAACAGGGCGCGTCCCGCCACGCGGAACACTTTCTGTCGGACCGGTCTCGCGTCCCGCCACGCGGGAGGTCGCCTTCACCGGCGGTGGAGCGCTGTGCCACCGTCCGCTTGCGCAGCACTTCCGCACCCACATCCTCGTATTCCCGAACGCCTCATCACCTGGCTGCACTCGATGGTCTACGACCGTTCGCTCGTCACCGACGAACTCGTCGAGGAACGGTGGCGGCAGACCACCGAGCCGGCGACGCTGGAGAGCGCCCGGCGCATGTACAGCCGAGCCGCATTCGTGGCCACCATGAAACGGCACGGGGGTCACGACAGCACCCCGTGACGCAGTTCGGTCTTCCTCACCCGCGACGAACAGGGCTTTCGGTGACCGAGAGGTGTCATTGCATTGCGGGCGGCTGTGAAGCCGTTCGGGGCCGGAGATTCGAATTCTCCGGCCCCGAACGTGTTCGGGTCAGTGCACGGGTACGGACCCGTCCAGAACACACCGGGTACCGGTGAAGATGGTGGGCATGCACTTGTTGCAGTGGATGCAGAGTGATCGATGCTCCGGTTCGGCGGCGATCCGATTGACCAGATCCGGTTCGCGGAGCAACGCCCGTGCCATCGCGACGAACTCGAAGCCTTCGGCCATCGCCGTGTCCATTCCGGCCCGGTCGGTGACCCCGCCGAGCAACACGAGCGGCAGTTTCACCGCTGCGCGGACCTGTCGTGCCTGTTCCAGCATGAACAAGTCCCGGTAGGGATAGGACTTGAGGAAGTGTTTGCCGACCAGCTTCATGCCGGTACGCACAGGCTCGCGCATCGCCGCCGCGAATTCCCGCAGGGGAACGTCACCCTTGAACAGATACATCGAGTTCAACAAGGAGCTGCCCACGGTGAGCTCGATGGCATCGAGCGAGCCGTCCTCCTCGAGCCACTGCGCCACCTGGACGGCTTCATCGAGCCAGAACCCGCCCGGAACACCGTCGTCCATGTTCAGCTTCGCCAGGATGGCGATCTTCCCGCCGACTGCGTCCCGCACCGTACGGGCCGTCTCCCGCACCAGGCGGGCGCGGTTCGCCAGCGACCCGCCGTACGCGTCGTCTCTCCGGTTGATCTTCGGACTCAGGAACGAACTTGCGAAATAGTTGTGGCCGAAGTGGATTTCGACTGCGTCGAAGCCGGATTCGACGGCGAGGCGGGCGGCATTCCCGTGGGCCAGACGGATCCGTTCGATGTCGCCGAGTGTCGCCGCGTGGACGGTGCGCATCCCGAGCGGATTGAACTGTCTCGACGGCCCGAGCGCGGGCAGTCCGTTGCTGGCCTCGTTGGCCACGGGACCGGCGTGGCCGATCTGGGCCGAGGCGGCAGCGCCCTCGGCATGGATCGCAGCGGTCAGGCGCCGCAGTCCGGGCACCGCGTCCGGACGCATCCAGATCTGGTTCGCCTCCGTTCGGCCTTCCGGTGCCACGGCGCAGTACGCAACCGTGGTCATACCGACGCCGCCCGCTGCGGGTCGGCGGTGGTACTCGATGAGATCGTCGGAGACGAGCGCACCGGGCGTGGCGGCTTCGAACGTGGCTGCCTTGATGATGCGATTGCGCAGCGTGATCGGACCCAACGTCGCGGGCGCGAGCACATCGGGGATGTCACGGGTGGTCATGGGGACTCCTGGTCGAGCGGTCGGCGGCGGGACAACTGCGCTGGCTCGTTGCAGATCAGCGCTGAACCATGTCGGTCGGCGCCCAGAAGGCGCGCATGCTGGTGATCCGACCGCGATCGTCGAATGTCATCACGTCGATCGGCTCGATTTCGTACGTCCGGGCGCCGGCCTTCGTGGTGACGCGGAAATGGAACGCGGCATTCGGTCCGCTGATCCGGAGGGTGAGCAGTTCGGTCGTGTTCTCGGTGCTCTCGAGGCCCTTGTAGAAGTCGGTGATCGCTGCACGTCCGACGCGCGGCTCGCTGCCTACCGGGTCCTCGAGGACGGCGTCGTCGGCGTACAGCGCGGCGACCTCGGCGGCGCGGCCGGAAGCCACCGCTGCGAGATAGGCATTCACGGTCGCACGAATGCGCTCCGTCAGGTCGGCTGCCTCGGAAGTTGTCATGATTGCTCCTGTGACGTCGCGAGGATGGGATGGATTTGCCGACGCTATCCGGGGCGGTCCTGGATGAACGGTCCCCTTCCCACGCAGCGGGAGATTGCGGCCCGACGTCGTCCATCGTCGTTGTTACGCTTTCGTGGTGTCCGATACCGATGCCGAGCGATATCCCGCATTACCCGCGACGAGCTGGGCGGTGCTCGGGATGCTCTCGTTCGGGGAGGAACTGACCGGCAATGATCTGAAGAAGTGGGCGGATTGGAGTATCGGCTTCTACTACTGGAGCCCTTCGGTCAGTCAGGTCTATGCGGAACTCAAGAAACTCGAAACGCTCGGATTCGTGCAATCCCGTGTGGTGAGCGAACCCGGAACCCGAGGCCGGCGTGTCTACTCGATCACCGAGGCCGGCATCGGAGCGGTGCGGACGTGGTCGCGTGAGGCGCCGGTGGAGATTCCCGTGCTCAAGCACGGCGTCATGCTCCGGATGTACATGGGACATCTGAACGATCCGGAGCAGTTGAAGGCCATCGTGCGCGACCATATCGTGAATCTCGAAGACAAGTTGCGCCGAGCCGGTGAGCACGCGGATCACTCCGATCGTGAACCGGGCTGGGCATTCTCGCAGATGAGCCTGCGGTGGGCAGAGCGCTACTTCCGGGCCGAGATCGATCTGTCTCGACAGCTCCTCGACGACATCGACGCCGCGGCAGCACGTTTCGCGAGCAGCGACGTCGACGGGTTCGGGATACCTCGCCCGCGGACGCCCGGTAGCTGGAGAGGGATGTCGGACGGCCTCGCCGCGGTCGAGCGCGGCGAGGCCGTCTCCGACGAAGAATAGGCGCGGTCAGGCGTACTGCGGTTGGCGCGCATCGGCAGTCGGATGCAGATGCCGGCGACGCTGAAGCGTCGGAGTGACGTGATTCCGGTCGAGCGTGCGCCAGATGGCGGTGGCCGTCATCCGGACGGGGGAGGTCAGCCGATGGTCGAAGCGCAGATGAGGCAACGGGCCACACACCGACACCGCGGCAACCGCGGAGCCGATCGGGCCGATCGGAACCGCGATGCACCCGAATCCCGTGAGGGATTCTTCTTTTTCGAAGGCGACCCCGTTCTCGCGAATGTCGTCGTAGTCGTGACCGGGGGTGCCTGTGTAGGCGAGTAGTGCCTTGCCGAGCGCTGTGCTGTGCGCCGGTCGTCGACCGCCGATGCGCGTGGGAACGGCGGACACCAGCCGTCCACCGAGCTTTTCGATGTAGACGACATCGTCGCCGTCGAGGACGGCGAGGTGTACGACGAAACCGGTGAGGCGTTGCAGTTCCTGCAGATGAGGTAGAGCGATGGCGTGCAGCCGGTCCTGGTGGACGGCCAGCGAGCCGAGTTCCATCAACCGCAATCCCAGGGTGTAGTCGCGTCCCTCGCGGTGGAGCCATCGCATCGAAACCAGCCGTTCGAGCATGCGATGGGCCGACGAGCGGGGTAGGCCCGTTCGATGCACGATCTGGGTGAGTGTGAGACGACCGGCACCGTCGAACGCGTCGAGCAAGAGGCCGACGCGGTCGAGTACTGCGCTGGGGGTCGTATGGTCGGCTCCGACCTGGATCGCCATGGATACTCCTACAGCCGAGGCGCTGCTGACGCTTCTACGTGGGTGTTTCGATTAGGAATAGTGCCACACGAAATCGGCGTTGTGAAGCAGGTCACTGATCTGGGTCGGGTGGAGTATCCGACGGTGGCCGCCACCTCTAGTCGCTCGGGCCGCCGTCGCTTCCCGGATCGAGGACGGCGCCGTCGAGGGCGCAGAACGTGTGACACACGCGATCGCGTACCACGACCTCCGTGCACTCGGGGTCGAACCAGCGGTCCACCACGCCCCAATGGATCGGATGGTCGAGATATTGGCCCATGAGAGAGGCGTGGTCGGAGAACTCCTGCTCCCATACATGGGTCCAGGCGGTGGGACCCACCGAATCCTCCACACGACTGAGGCGCCAGGAGACTATCGACTCGATGTACCCGGGCATCTTCAGCAGGTCGCGCTCGAATCGCTCGATGGTCGCTTCCGGTGTGCCGGGAGCGACGCGCAGCAGTAGCGCGCGGTAGACGGTCCGAGATGCGTCCGGACGCGACTGGGCCCGACCCGGGTGGTACTGCACGCCGTCCAGTCGCGCGACGACGGGTGAGCCGAGGGTCGCGTCCAGGGTCTCGATCGCACCGGCCGCCTCGTCCGCCGACGCAAACCGGAGATGAACGAGCAGATCTCCGCCGTTGATCACACCCGGCAGGGTCGGGGACACGAGCCGGCGCAGTGCCCCGAGTTCCTTCACTGCGAGCCGGACGTTCTCGGTGTACTCGGCGCGATCCGAGAAATCGGCGGTGGCGTCGAAGTGGACGACGCGAGTCACGTTATACATCGTTCAATCCCTCGACGTCGTCGGCGTGGGCAGCCATGGTTCGGGAGCGCTCCACGATCAGTTCGTCCATGCCCGACCACCACTCGCCGAGGCCGGGGTCGCGGCGGCTCTGACGGGTCATCTCCCACCACGAGTGGACACCGTCGACGGTCCAGGTGATGGTGACGGTATTGGAATCGTCGTCGAACCACACCGGCGGGCTGACGAGAATCCGGTCGAGTGTCATACCGCGTCGGCGGCCACCCGGAACGTACTCTGCGACATACGCCTCCACAAATCGTCGCGCACATCCTGGTTTCGTGACCACTCGGTCGATCACGTATATCGTCTCGTCTGCCATACCGCGGACGCTACGGCCGTCGAAAGCGCCGGGGAGGGCCTTCTCCCACTTCGCGGGAGAAGTTCCGTAGGCGGAGGGCGGGGCACGCACCGAATTCCGTGCGTGCCCCGCCCTCCGCGTGGAAGCCGCGTCCCCTTGTGACTTCGACTGCTGTGCAACATATTTACTCGAGCATCGAGATCCTCGGCCGTACGATCGTCAAGGTTCGGGGACGTGGGGGAGGTGCATCAAGCGGAAGTGGCCGAGGGCTCGGCGTTTTCGGGTGCAGTTTCCTCGGCACCACCCGTCTGCTCCGGCCGAGCGATGAACAGGCAGACGACGGCCACGACGAGCGAGCACGCGATGAACCACCCCACAGCCAGATCGAACGCCGACAGGGCGGGCGCGGTCGTTCCCGGCACGGTCCACAGGGAGAGCATGACCGACACGATGGCCACCCCCACGGCGGAGAACGCTTGCCGCGCAGTGGACAAGACTCCTGTCGTGACGCTCGTGACCTCCTCGGGGACGGATTCGATGACGATCTTCGGGTATCCGGTGTAGGCGAATGCCGTTGCGACGGCGGCGACGGCGAAAACACCCATCATCACCGGCAACGACTTGTGGCCGAAGTAGATCATCAGGTTGGCGACGGCGAACAGGACGGCGCCGATGAAGAAGGCGGTCCTACCGCCCCATCGACCGGCGACCACCCCGGCTATCGGAGAGGCACCGAATCCCACAATCGCGCCGATGCCGGCCACGAGCCCCGTCACGGTTGCCGACATGCCGAGTCCGACGGGCAGCGACGTCGGAGACTGCAGGATCATCGGCGTGACGATCTGCACCGCCCCGACGGGACCGAGAGCCAGCACCGAGAGTCCGATCAGGTTCAGCGACATCTGCCTGTTCGTCAGCACCCGCAGATCGACGAGGGGTTCGCGCCGACGCATCTCCCAGACGGTCCACACCGCGAGAACACCGATGCCGATGACGATCAGTCCGACGACCCCGATACTCGTCCAGCCCCACTTCGGTCCTTGCGTGATGCCGAAAAGGAGAGCGGTGAGACCCGGCGTCAGCAGAGCAGCGCCGATGTAGTCGAAGCGTGGTAGCTCGGCAGGAGTGTGGGAGCCCGGAAGCGCGAACGCAGCGACGATGGAGGCCACAACGGCGAGAACCGCCGCGAAGACGAAGATCATGTGCCAATCCGCCACGTCGAGCAGGAGCCCTGCGATCAGCGAACCCCCCGATCCCGCGAGAAGCGCGGCACCGCTGATGAATCCGACCGCGAGAGAGACCTTGCCGGCCGGCAGCGCTTCACGGGCGATGCCGTAGCAGAGCGGAAGAATCGCGCCGGCGGCACCCTGCACACCGCGGCCGACGATGATCGCTCCCATCGAGTCACCGAAGACGCTGATCACCGAACCGAGGGTGGACACCAGCATCACGAGGATGAGAACCTTCTTCCGCCCGTACATGTCTCCGAGCCGGCCACCGACGAGAGCGGCCGTTGCCGCCACGAGCATGTAGGCGGTCACGGCCCACCCGGTCGTGGACGCAGGCGCCTCGAAGATCTCGCTGAACCGTGGCAGTGCGATGAAGATCATGCCGGCCTCGAAGGCACTCAAGCATTCCGCGAGGACGAGCGCGGTGATGATCAGGGCCGTCGATCTCGATACTGCGGAACCGTCGATCGGACCGGTCGGCAACCGGAGTGAGGGATCTGACATCGATTGTTCTCCTGGGATGAGGTGAATACGGCTTCGCCGCCCGACACGGCGAAGCTGTTGTGATCGGTCACACACACGAGGTGCGAATCATGTGCCGGGGCGAGTGTCTGCGGTCGTTGCCTCGATCGCTGCCGGTTTGGACCACTCAGTGGGAGGAATGCTCCCGTCGGGTGTCGGGGCGGTGAGACCGTGCGGCCGCAGTGTCCGCGAGACCCGAGGAGATTCAGATGCTTGCCGAAACGGTTCGTCCCGTCCTCGAATCCGAGATCGCAGAGTGGGATCTCGAGGCCGACGTCGTCGTCGCAGGATACGGAATCGCAGGTGCCGCAGCCGCGATCGAGGCCGCCCGTGCGGGAGCCGAGGTGCTCGTGCTCGAACGGTCGGGAGGCTGGGGCGGTGCCGCCTCGATGGCAGGCGGATTCATCTATCTCGGTGGTGGGACACCGCTTCAGAAGGCGTGCGGGTTCGACGACACGGTCGAGAACATGAAGGCGTTCATGAAGGCCGCACTCGGTCCGGCCACCGATGACGAGAAGATCGATGCCTACTGCGAAGGCAGCGTCGAACACTACAACTGGCTGGTCGACGCGGGCGTTCCGTTCAAGGAGGAGTTCTGGGGCGAGCCCGGATGGGAGCCGGCGCACGACGAAGGGCTGATGTACTCCGGGGGAGAGAACGCGGCACCGTTCAGGGACCTGATTCCTCCGGCACCGCGCGGGCATCTTCCCCGGATGGACAACAAGAAGACCGGGGAACGTGGCGGTGGGTACATGCTGATGAAGCCGCTGGTCGAGACGGCCGAGAAGCTGGGTGTGAAAGCCGAATACGACGTCCGGGTCCAGACCGTGGTCGTGGACGAGGGTGGGGCGGTCACAGGTGTGGTCGCGCGACGGTACGGCCGGACGATCACCGTTCGTGCCCGTCGCGGCGTCGTCCTGGCCATGGGAAGTTTCGCTTTCGACGAGGCGATGGTGCGCGATCACGCACCTGTCCTCGTGGGGCGGCCGGGCTCTGCGATCGAGGCCCACGACGGTCGGGCCATCCGGATAGGGCAGGCATTGGGCGCCGCCACGGTACACATGGACGCTGCGGAGGTTGCTGTTCACGCCGCACCGCAGTTGATGGTCCGGGGGATCCTCGTCAACGCACACGGGCAGAGATTCATCGCGGAGGACACCTACCCGGGCAGGATCGGGCAGGCGATGCTGTTCCATCAGAACAACGAGGCCTTCCTGATCATCGATCAGCAGGCGTACGACGAAGTGCTGGGGCCGGACGCAACAGGTACTGCGAGGCGGCCGGAACCGACCTGGGTATGCGAATCCGCCGATGAGCTCGAGGAGGAAATGGGACTGCCGGCTGGTGCCTTGACCTCGACAGTGAACGTCTACAACGCCCATGCGGCGGACGGGTCCGATCCGTTGTTCTCCAAGGATGCGAAGTGGGTACGGCCCATCCGAACGCCGATTGCGGCATTCGATCTGCGTGGAATGACGTCGGGATTTCCCTTGGGAGGTTTGAAGACCAGTGTCGACTCGGAAGTACTCCATGTTTCGGGGGAGCCCATTCCCGGGCTCTTCGCCGCCGGACGATGCACCGCCGGCGTATGTGCCGGTGGTTACGCCAGTGGCGCCAGTCTGGGTGACGGTAGCTTCTTCGGGCGTCGCGCCGGGATGAGCGCTGCACGGAGATAGGAGAGCCGATCCAACGCGACTCCACCGAATCGCGGAGTTCTGCAACGTACGTCGTTGTGAGGCTCCGCGATTCGGTGCTGTCCACGGCAGTGGATTTCGCACACTCCCGGTTATGACAGCGATGGTCACCGCGAGATTCTTTATAAGGAAACATCTTTCGTGGTGCGATGGTGCTGGGGTCTCGAAAGGGTGCCCTCCGGGGTGTCCGCGAATATCGCGGTGTGCCTATCTCTCTCGGTCATCGGCGAAGCTCTCGGTCCCTCTGATCGAGTATCCCGTTCAATGGGAGACCCCCCTCCGCCGGAGAGCTTCGCACTCACATAATTCAGCACCCGGATGCGACGTGATGTACCTCACTTTCAGCACTCGATATGCCCGGTACCACGCTCGCCTCCATAGTCATCCTCGGTGAAGGAGTCACATTATGAATCCACGCGGTCGGAATCGGCGGTTGCGGACCGTTGCCGGTGCGAGCGCTCTACTGCTTGCCGGAATGCTGGGCACTGCTGCATGTGCCGGCGACGAATCGGACGGAGGGAGCGCAGCGGCCGGTTCGACGTCCGCGCTGCCGAGCAATCCGGCGACCGGAGAGCCGGTGAAGATCGGGTTCGTCTCCACCGAGGGTGGTGCGGCGGTGTCGCTGCCGGAGATGCGCGAAGGTGCGGAGGCCGCGGTCGAATATCTCAACAACAACGGCGGTGGGCTCGCGGGTCGTCCGATCGAGCTCGTGGTGTGCAAGCAGCAGGAAGAGCCGACGTCGGCGACCGGTTGCGCGAACCAGTTCGTCGAGCAGAAGGTTGCCGCGGTCCTTTCTCCCGGAACCTCCCAGGGGCCGGCGATCGTTCCGATCGTCATCGGTGCGGGGATCCCGTACGTGACTCTCAACGGCGTCTCGGCCGTCGAACTTATGTCGCCGGAGGTCGCGGCGCTGTCCGCAGGTCTGCCCGGAACGTTGACGGCGGCCGCGACCGCGGCGCAGCAGGAGGGCATGTCGAAGTTCACGATGTTCGCCAGTGACGGCGGTGGCATCGCAGGCATGATCGACCAGATGGGCAAGCCGATCTTCCAGGGGTTCGGGGTCGAACTCGAGGTGGTACCGGTACCGCTCGGTACACCGGATCCCACGCCTGTCGTCGCGGCCGGACTGACGAGCAACCCCGACGGCGTGAGCTTCATCGGCGATGCAGCCACCTGTACCTCGGTGCTCAAGGCAGTTCAGACGACCGCGCCGACGGTGAAGAAGGTGCTGATCCCGACCTGCCTCGACGAAAATGTCGTCAAGGCGATCGGTATCGACACGGTCGAAGGCAACATCGGCATCACCGCCACGGATGCGCTGTCCGACCGGCCCGATACGGTGCTGTTCCGGTCGATCTTCGCCGAGTACGCTCCCGACCTGTCGCCGACCGGCTACGGCTCGACCGGCTACCAGACGGTGATGGCCCTCGCCGGCGCAGCATCCAGCATCTCGGGTGAGGTGAACGCTGCGTCGATCCAGGAGGCTCTGCGTACCGCTGCGAACGTCGAGATGCCTGCCGGTGGCGGAATCACCTTCACGTGCAACGGAACTGCGTTCCCGATGATGCCGTCGATCTGCTCCGGACAGATGCTGATCGGTGAGATCAACGATCAGGGCATCCCGGTGAACCTCACGGTCACCGGCTGACGGATCCGCATCCCCAGAAGGAAATTTCATGACCGACCATCTCGCCTATCTCGTGCTGGGTCTCGGCAACGGAGCCGTGTACGCCGCAATCGGACTGGCACTCGTGATGACGTTCAAGAGTTCCGGCGTCGTCAACTTCGCCACCGGAGCCGTGGCCCTCTACACCGCCTATACGTACGCGCTGCTGCGCACGGGTGAGCTGATGGTCCCGATCCCGGGGCTACCCCGAACGATCGACCTCGGTCGACCGCTCGGGGTGGCACCGGCCATGGCCGTGTCGTTGGCAGTCGCGGCTCTGCTGGGGGTTCTGTTCTACGCATTGATCTTCCGGCCGATGCGCACGGCACCGGTGATCGCCAAAGCGGTGGCATCCATCGGACTGATGATCGTGCTCCAGGCTGTGATCGCGCTTCGGGTGGGCACCGAGATCGTTGCCGTCGAACCGATATTCGCGCTCGACAGCATTACGATCGGTTCTCGTCAAGCTCCGACGGACCGGATCTGGCTTGCCGTCGCAGTCGTCGCGATCGCGGTTCTGGCTGCGCTGGTGTTCCGCTTCACCCGCTTCGGAATCGCGACGGAGGCGGCGGCCGAGTCGGAGAAGGGTGCCTACCTGACGGGGCTGTCGCCGGATCGGATCGCCTTCAGCAACTGGGCGCTGTCGTCGGTCGTCGCCGGCCTCGGCGGAATTCTCATAGCGCCGATCGTTGCACTGAATCCCGTTGCCTACTCGATGTTCATCGTCCCCGCACTCGCAGCGACGCTCGTCGGGAACTTCAGCTCGATCTGGCTGACCGTCGCAGCGGGCATCGCGATCGGCTCGTTGCAGGCGGAAATGACGAACCTGCAGGTCACCTTCGACTGGTTTCCGCATGCGGGTATGGCCGAGGCCATCCCGCTGCTGTTGATTCTCGTGTTCCTGGTCGTCAAGGGGCGGCCCCTACCCGACCGCGGCAGCGTCGTCCGGCAGCGACTCGGCCACGCCCCGCGCCCCGACCGGATTCTCGCGCCGGCGATTCCGGCCGTCGCGGTCGCTGTGGTCGCGATGCTGGTCACCGGCGGCAGCTATCGCGCCGCGATCGTCAGCAGCATCATCTTCGCGGTGATCGCTCTGTCCCAGGTCGTCGTCACCGGGTACACGGGACAGGTTTCCCTGGCGCAATTGACACTCGCGGGCGTCGGCGCCTACTCGATCAGTGTTCTGAACACCCACCTCGGAATACCGTTCCCCTTCGCGCCGCTGATCGGCGCACTGTTCGCGACGGTGATCGGCATTGTGATCGGTCTGCCGGCCCTGCGGGTGCGGGGACTGCCGCTGACCGTCGTCACCCTGGCGCTGGCAGTGTTCCTCGAAGCATTCTGGTTCCGGAACCCGCAACTCAACGGCGGTGTCGCAGGTGCTCCGGTCGACACCCCCCGATTGTTCGGATTCGACCTCGGAATCGGTGCGGGAGAAGACTATCCGCGTCTCGCATTCGGTCTGATGTGCCTGGCCGTGCTCGTTGCGGCCGCCCTCGGCGTCGCATGGGTTCGGCGCAGCAGGCTCGGGACCGACATGCTGGCGGTCCGGGCGAACGAGCGTTCCGCGGCGGCGTCGGGGATCAACGTTCCGCGCACCAAACTGGCGGCCTTCGCGATCGGTGCGTTCCTCGCCGGCCTCGCCGGTTCCCTCATGGCGTACCAGCAGACATTGGCGACACCGGAACCGTTCACCGTCTTCCTCGGTATCACCTTGTTCGCCGTCATGTACATCGCGGGGATCACCTCCGTCACCGGTGCCGTCCTCGCCGGACTCATTGCGCCGGGCGGCGTTCTGTACCTTTTCGTCGACCGGTTCCTGAACCTCGGCGAGTACTACGCGGTGATCAGCGGCATCCTGCTCATCGTCACCATCATGTTCAATCCGGACGGGATCGCAGGCAAATTGCCCCGGATCCCGCTGCCCACCCTGAGGAAGTCGTCCTCGGTCCCGGTCGCCGTAGAGGGAACAGCCACCGCAGCGGTGCGGTCGTCCTCGCCCGTCGTGGGCGAACCGATTCTCTCGGTACAGGGTCTGAGCGTGCACTACGGGGCGGTGCAAGCGGCATCGGATGTGACCTTCGACGTTCGTGCAGGGGAGATCGTCGGTCTCATAGGTCCGAACGGCGCGGGGAAAACCACCGTTGTCGACGCGATCACCGGTTTCGCGCCTGCGAGCGGCACGGTCGTCTTGGACGGCACGGACATCGGGGGCCTGCGGCCGCATCGGCGCAGCAGGATGGGACTCGGCCGCAGTTTCCAGGATGTGGAACTGTACGACGACCTGTCCGTCGCCGAGAACGTGACGGTGGGCGCGGCCAGATCGGGATCCGAGCACGACACAGCGGACCGAGTACGGGCAGTCCTGGACACGGTCGGACTCGGAGACGTCGCAGACGCCGAGGTATCGACCCTCTCTCAGGGACAGCGTCAGCTCGTCTCGGTCGCGCGTGTCCTCGTCTCGTCGCCGAAGATCGCGTTGCTCGACGAACCGGCAGCGGGACTCGACGGCGCGGAGAGCCGCCGGCTCGGTGAACGGCTTGTCGATGCCCGCAGTGCCGGAACGTCGATCCTGCTCGTCGAACACGACATGGAATTGGTGCTCACCATCTGTGACCGCGTCGTCGTCCTCGACCTGGGGAGGGTCGTGGCATGTGGTCCACCCGACGAGGTCCGGTCCGACGAGCGCGTGATCAGCGCATACCTCGGCGCCCCTGCCCGCGACGTGGATCCCGCTCTCGAAGCTGTCCCCGAGCTCGCTGCCGCATGCATCGACGAAACACAGGAGGCGAACTCGTGAACGGATTGACGATCAGGAATCTGTCGACCGGTTACGTTTCCGGCCGTCCCTGCGTCCGGGACGTGAGCCTGGAGGTGGATCGTGGGCAGATCCTGAGCCTGCTCGGCCCGAACGGCGCAGGCAAGACCACGCTGTTGCTGTCCCTGGCCGGTCTGTTGCCCCGATTCGATGGCGAGGTCGTCGTCGACGACCTGACCGTCGGCGGCGGTCGCCCACGCGAGGCGGTGCTGTCGGGGCTGGTTCTGGTCTCCGACGACCGTGCGCTGTTCCGGGGATTGACGACAACCGACAACCTGCGTCTGGCGGTCCGCGATCGGCGACGTCGACGCCGAGCACTCGACGAGGTGCTCGAGTACTTCCCGGCCCTGGAGAAGCGGCTCGGAGTCGCCGCCGGCCGGCTGTCGGGTGGCGAGCAGCAGATGCTCGCAATCGGACGCGCGATCCTGCAGCGTCCGAAGGTGCTGCTCATCGACGAGCTGAGCATGGGGTTGGCGCCCGTCGTCGTCGACGAAATCCTGGTGGTGCTTCGCAGGCTGGCCACCGAGGAGGGGATGTCGGTGGTACTCGTCGAGCAGCACGTCCACCTTGCTCTCGGTGTCGCCGACCGTGCCGCTGTGCTGGTGCACGGCACCGTGGCACTGACCGATTCGGCGGAGGTGCTCCGAACCGAACCCGACCGGATCGAACGTGCCTATCTCGGGTCGTCGTCCCGCCCGCACGCCGGGATCTGAAAACACCGATCCCGTGGTTCGGCCTCGACCCCGAGTCGGTATCGAGGAGGGTGACCATTCAGCGGGAGACCCTCATCCGCCGCACATTTCCAGACCCTATCGTCCGTGATGAAAGTTGATGTGACGCAGTTCACGGTCCGGGCCCGTATTCATCGGGCCGGCGTTACTGCTCGTGGACCCTGCGCCCGCACGCCCTTACCGGAAGGACCGACATGACCGACGTAGTTGCCGATACCGCCGCCGCCGTCGCCGCGGCTGGTGCGCGTGTCATCGAACCCCGCAAGATCGCGGACGGCTTCTCATGGCCGGAGTGCCCGCGCTGGCACGACGGCATCCTCTGGTTCTCCGACATGTACACCGCGACCCTGAAAACCGTTGATGCCGAGGGCAATGTGGCGGTGGTCGTGGATGCGACCGGTCGCCGCGCCGGAACCGAGGTGCCGATCGTCCTGGGCGGATTCGGCTGGCTCCCGGACGGCCGGCTGATCGTCACCTCGATGCACGAAAAGCTCGTCCTCGTCCACGGCGGGAACGGACCCGACGACCTCGAAGTCCTTGCCGACCTGTCCGCCTTCTCGCAGGCGGCGATCAACGACATGGTCGTCGACACCGAGGGACGCGCATACGTGACGCAGCTCGGATTCGACCTGTTCGCCGGCGAGGAGCCGGTGCCCTCTCCGATCATCGTCGTCGAACCCGACGGTTCCGCGCACACCGCCGATGAAGTCGGACCGCTGCTGTGCGCCAACGGGATCGCAATCAGCTCGGACGGCACGAAGGTCTACACGGCCGAGGTGATGGCACAGAAGCTCACCGTGATCGATCGTGCCGCCGACGGATCGCTGTCGAATCCGCGGCTGTTCGCATCCTGCCCGTTCCTGCCGGACGGCATCGGGCTCGACGAGGAGGGCGGCGTGTGGGCGGCGATGCCCGGCAGCGGTTACGTGGCTCGTTTCACCGAGGAGGGGATGACGGACGCCATTCCCGTGCCGCTCGAGAACGGCGTCGCCTCGGCCTGCCTGCTCGGCGGTCCCGACCGCACGACCCTCTACATGACCGTCGGTGTCGAGGTTTTCGATTTCGACAAGTCTGCACGCGAGGCGCTGGGCACCATCTGGGTTGCCGACGTTTCGTCCCACGGCGGCGACACCCGCCCCTGACACCCACCGACACGACACGATTCGAGGAACATTCATGACAGCACTGGATTTCACCGACCGCGTGGTCGTCGTCACCGGCGCGGGCCGCGGAATAGGCCGGGCACACGCCGAACTGCTCGCGTCACGTGGTGCCGCGGTCGTGGTCGGCGACCTCGGGTCTGCCATCGACGGTTCCGGAGTCGACGGCGACGATCCTGCCCGCGAGGTCGTGGACGCGATCACCGCTGCCGGCGGCAAAGCCGTCGCCTGCTCGGCCGACATCTCCACCGAGGACGGTGCCGTCGAACTCGTCGACACCGCCCTGTCGGCGTTCGGGCAGCTCGATGCTGTGATCAACAACGCGGGCATCGTGCGCACCGCGCCGTTCGACGAGGTTCCGTACGAGGAGTACCAGCGACATCTGGACGTGCACTACTTCGGTGCACTCCGCGTGTGCCGGGCCGCCTGGCCGCACCTGCTGAAGTCGCCGGCCGGGCGGGTGGTGAACACCATTTCCCAAGCGATGCTGGGTAATCCGGACATGTCGCACTACGGTGGTTCGAAGGGCGCACTGTTCGGTCTGACCCGCAATCTGGCGCTGGAAGGCCTGAAGTCGGGCGTGAAGGTCAACGCCATCGCCCCGGGTGCGGGCACCCGTATGGCAGAGGCGGCCGCGGACACCCTGTCGCCCGAGGTGATGGAGTACATGCGTACCCAGCTGCGGCCCGAGCACGTCGCCCCCGTCGCTGCGTACCTCGTGCACCCGACGTGCACCGTTACCGGTGAGGTCTTCAACGTCGCCGGCGGTATCGTCAACCGCCTCGCCATCCTCAACACCGTGGGGATCCACGATCCCGCTCTGACGATCGAGACCGTCGCCGAGCGGTTCGACGAGATCATGGCGATCACCCCCGATGCCATCCCCCAGATCGTGGCGCCGGCACAGGTTCCGGCGACGTCCTGACCGGAACTTCCACGACATCGGCTCAGCCCCAGGAGAAGCACAGTGAGCTCTACCGAAGCCCCCACGACCACCACCGAGACCGAGGACACGGCCTACCCCTTCGGTCCGGTGAGTGTGAACGAAGCATCGCGAAGGTACGCCGCCATCGCCGCCGATCGGCCGATGACCAAGATGACGATGCCGTTCGGCGGAGACGTCTGGGTCATCCACCGAAACGCTGCCGCGCGGCAGATGCTCGGCGATCCCCGCTTCGTGCGCGAACCGTTCCGCACCGGTGAGCGGGTAGTGCCCTACTTCGTCGAGTTTCCCGAGTTCCTCAAGACCACGCTGCAGTTCGAGGATCCGCCGCAGCACACGAAGCTGCGCAAGCTCGTCCAGAAGTCCATCTCGCCGAAACGCGTACGCGCCATGCGGGAATCGGCAGTGGAGTTCGCGAACCACCTGATCGACGAGATGGTCGCCAAGGGGTCCCCGGCGAACCTGGTGCACGACTACGCTGTGGCTCTGCCGATCCAGATGCTGGCCAACCTTCTCGGGGTGCCGCCGGAGGACCGTCCGAAGTTCCAGAAGTGGAGCTCGGCGACCCTCGCGGTGGCGAACATGCCCGAAGAGGAGGTCGTCGCCAACATGACCGAACTCGTCGGTTACATGATGGCCCTGATCGACGAGCGGCGGAAGAATCCCCGGGAGGATCTGCTCAGCGACCTGACGAACGCCCAGCACAAGGACGACACCCTCACCGACGCCGAGATTCTGCCGATCGCCCTGGTGTTGATCATCGGCGGCTTCGACAACACGGCGAACTTCATCTGCTTCGGTGTGCTCTCGTTGCTGAAGAACCCGGAACAGCTGAAGATCCTGCTCGAGGACGTCGAAGGCGTCGCCCCGACCGCGGTCGAGGAGATCCTGCGGCACGGGCGAATGGCGTTCGGTGACACGGTCACCGGAGGCGGCGGTCTGGTGCCGTTCGTCGCAACCGAGGACGTCGAGATCGACGGGCACGTCATCGCCGCGGGTGAGGCCGTGCTGGTGGATCCGGCGTCGGCGAACCACGACGGGGTCGCGGTCACGGACGGTGAGAAGTTCGACGTGCGACGCGAGGGAAATCCGCACCTGACCCTGAGCTACGGGCTCCACCACTGCCTGGGTGCGCCGCTCGCACGGATGGAGATGCAGGTGGCCATCACGGAGCTGCTCAAGCGACTGCCGGGCCTCGCCCTGGCCGGCGAGCCGAAGGTGGACAAGAACAACCTCACCGAGCCGGTCGTCGACGTTCCGGTGACGTGGTAAGGACCTCGACATGCCGAAGGTCTTCTATACCCAACCCCACGGCTCGGAGCGTGTGATCGACGCAGCTGCAGGTGATTCCGTCATGTCGACGGCTGTCACCAACGGTGTGACGGGCATCGTGGGTCAGTGCGGTGGCACGCTCTCGTGCGCGACCTGCCACGTCTACCTCGCCGAGGACGACCTGAAGTACTTCGATCCTCCGACGGAGGACGAGGACGACCTGCTGGACTGCACGGCGAGCGATCGCGAGGACACCTCGCGGTTGTCGTGTCAGCTGATCCT
>NZ_JADZGH010000107.1:0-1315 GCF_015865005.1 Rhodococcus sp. CX | reverse complement strand
CGCCACTCGGCGTGGCGGTCGTCGGCGCCTCGCACGCGGCGGTGCACCTCGCCGACCGGTTGCGTGCCGGAGGTTACACGGGTGCGCTGACCCTGATCGGCGGCGAGCCTCACCTGCCGTATCAACGGCCACCGTTGTCGAAGGCGTGGCTGAAGGGCGACGGATCGGCCACCTCACTGGTGCTACGGGCCGAGAACCACTACGCGGACAACGGGATCGAGCTCCTGTCGGGCACCGTTGCGGAGAAGGCGGATCGGGACGGCGACGGCGTGATCCTGCAATTGCGCCGCGCCGACGGGTCCCGGGAGACACGCAGCTTCGACCGTCTGGTCCTCGCCACCGGCGCCCGCGCGCGCCGGTTGGAGATACCCGGTTCCGACCACCGTGACGTATTGGTCCTTCGCGAGCTCGACGACGCTAGGCGGCTGGCGGAGCGGATCGGCTGCGGACCGGTCGTGGTGATCGGCGGAGGCTTCATCGGTCTCGAGGTCGCGGCGACCCTCCGCGGCCTCGGCGCGGAGGTCACCGTGGTCGAGGCCGGACCCCGCCCGATGGGGCGGGCAGTCGGTTCGGGGACAGCCGATTTCCTGCTCGCCGCTCACGCGGAGATGGGTGTCGACATCGCCCTCGCTGCGGAACCGACGGAGATCGTCGTCGCCGGCGACCGTATCCGGGGGGTGCGGCTCGCCGACGGTCGTGAAATTCCTGCTGCGACCGTGCTTGTCGGTGTCGGGGCGGAGCCGCGTACCGAGCTGGCGGAACAATTGGGGCTCGAGTGCGACCGCGGTGTCGTCGTCGACGAACAGTGTCTGGCATCGGACGGTCGCACGCTCGCGATCGGTGACTGCACGATCCAGGTGTCCCGCAGCGGTGGCAGGGTCAGGCTCGAATCGGTCGACAACGCGATCGAGCAGGCGAATGCGGCGGCGGCGACGATACTCGGCCACGACGTTCCCCAGCGGCCGGCACCGTGGTTCTGGTCCGATCAGGGATCGTGGAAGCTCCAGATCGTCGGGCTCGTCGACGAGAACGCCGACGTCGTGATCCGCAGCGACATCGGCAAACCCCAGCGACGCGTCACACTGTATTTCGCGGAGGACGCGCTGATCGCCGCGGAATGTGTCAATGCACCAGCAGATTTCGTGGCGGTGCGGTCGGCACTCGCGCGGGGGGTCCGCCCCTCACGGGACGAACTCGCGGACAACGGTGTTGCCCTGAAGAAGCTGCTTGCGGCTCTCGGCTAGGCAGGTGACACCGCGCAATCGGGGGAGGGGGGCAAAAAGATGAGGCGGTGCGACCCGCAACCGGGTCGCAC
>NZ_JADZGH010000106.1:0-1074 GCF_015865005.1 Rhodococcus sp. CX | reverse complement strand
CGGTCCTGCGGTCGAGATTCAATTCCCTGCTGATAGCAGAGATCGACATTCCTCGGGCATGCAGTTCGTGAACGGCTGCGTGCCGTTCGCGGGTGCGGACCACCAAGCGGCCGTCAGGTACCTCTGTAGTCTCGTCGTCACCGATCTCCTCGGCACTCTCCGGTGGAGGGGCCGGGGCAGCCAGTTCTTTCCTGTGCCGGATCACGGTCTTCTCGACCGCGTCGATCAGGTTGCGCCACAGGTGCCATCGGTCGGCGACCTGCACCGCATCGGGTGCCCCGGTCCGGACGGCGTCGGCGTAGGCACCGGCCCGGTCGCGGCACACGACCTCGGCACCGGGATGTTGCTGCAGCCAGGTGGAGACGGTGTCGCTGGTTCGGTCGGGCAGCAGATCGATCGGCTGGCTCGTGACGAGATCGACGATGAGCGTTCCGTAGACGTGGCCGCGACGCAGTGCGAAGTCGTCGATCCCCAGGACCGGTGTGGTCTCGATCGGCCGCTCGGGGATCGATCGCACTGCCCGTATCAGGGTGTCCCTGCTGACGTGTATCCCGAGTGTGGTTGCGAGGCGGGCGCCGGCGCGGCCGGCCAGGGCCAGTCCGATCGCCTCGATCATCGTGGCGAGTATCATGGTTCGCCGAGCCCAACGCTGCGTCAGTCCGGGTATCTGCTCTGCGAATGTTGCTGCACTGCAGGAATTATTGTCGCAGAAGAATCTGCGGACCGCGAGGTCGAGGACGACCGGGTGTGCGCCGATGGCCGTGTCGCCGGGTCGGCGTCGATACCGTGAATGCACCCGACTCGATGCGGTGCCGCACTTCGGGCACTGTCTCTGGCTGCTTTGCGAGTGGGCGGTGATCCGGATCGTGGATTCGGTCCGGCGAACGGCGTCGATGACGACGCCGTTCAGGTGAGGAAGGAGAGCGGTCAGGGGCGCGGGGTCACACCGAGATGATCTTGGTCTATCGCAGATACTCGCTGATCAGCGGCATACTTCCGTCTTCACGGAAAGTGCGCCAGATCCTTGATCCTGCTCAGTCCTGCTCACCGAAAGTGCTCACCCGTGTGGCTCCG
>NZ_JADZGH010000105.1:15870-18613 GCF_015865005.1 Rhodococcus sp. CX | reverse complement strand
GTGCTGGCGCTGACGACCGAGCCGTTCCCCGCCGAACTGCGCGCTGCGGCGGAAGCGGACGACCTGACGGTCCTCGAACTCGAGGTCGCCGGCGGGGTCGAGGTGATCTGAGCCTCCTTGCGGGGCCGGGAACACGCCGGGGCGGGATCGCGTTCTTGCTCAACGTACAGTTCGTCGCTATCCTGTGCTTTGTCCGCACGTCGTGCGTTTCAGCCGTCGGCTCTTCAGGATATTGTCTCCAGCTCCATCGGAGCGCCAGATCCTGACCGACCCTCACATGTCCTCGTTCCAGGGGTCAAGGGACTGTAACTGCCGGGGGATGGCGTGATAGCGGACGTGCCGACCGTTCGATCCTGTGAACAGTTAGGCAAATCCCGGATCGGTGCACGAGCTGATCTGTGGGAACGAACCCTCGACTCTGCGTGGCGCGAGTGAGGGAAGGAAAGGATCTCCGTGACCGATACGGATCTGATCGCTACGCCTGTTCTCGACGTCCCGGGGTCATCCGCGGGGGAGCAGGCGGACGATTCTTCGCAGACCTCTTCGCCGCGCGCCGCTGGGCGTCGCGGCGCCGGCCTCTCGGGCATGGTGCTCGCCGAGCTGCGGGCCCTCGCGGCCGAACTCGGCATCAAGGGCACCTCCGGGATGCGTAAAGGCGACCTGATCGCCGCGATCAAGGAACGCCAGGGCGGGGGCGTGTCGAGCGCTCCGGCCGCAGACAAGGCGGCGGTGTCCGAGGAGCCCGCCGAGACCACACGACCGGCGCGGACGCGCCGGACGCGTACGGCCGCACCGGAAAGCGCCGACAGCCAGCCGAAGGCCGAAGCTGCCGAGCAGCCGAAGGCCGAGGCTGCCGAGCAGCCGAAGACCCAGGTCGAGGCCGGCGAGCGTCCGCAGGGTGACGGCGAGGTCGAAGCCCCCCGCCGCGGTCGTCAGCGTCGCGGTCGCCGTGGTGCCGAGCAGGCCACCGAACAGGGTGAGCAGGATCGGAAGACCGAGGCTCCGGCCCCGGAGCAGGCCCCCGAGCAGGGTGGACGCGGCGAGGACAAGGGCGAGGGCGACGGCCGCCAGCGGCCTCAGCGCGACCAGGGCGACCGTGCCCAGCGCGAGGATCGCGGCCAGGGCCCGCGCCAGGACCGCGACAACCGCGGTGGCGAGGACGAGGAAGGCGGCCGCGGCCGCCGGGGTCGTCGCTTCCGTGAGCGCCGTCGTGGACGTGACCGCGGTGAGGCGACCGGCACCGATTCCCGCGAGCCCGAGATCCGCGAGGACGACGTCCTGCAGCCCGTCGCAGGCATCCTCGACGTCCTCGACAACTACGCGTTCGTGCGGACCTCCGGCTACCTGGCCGGCCCCAACGACGTGTACGTGTCGATGAACATGGTGCGCAAGAACGGCCTGCGCCGCGGTGACGCGATCACCGGTGCCGTCCGGGTCCCGCGCGAGGGCGAGCAGAGCAACCAGCGGCAGAAGTTCAACCCGTTGGTGCGTCTGGACTCGGTCAACGGCGGTGAGGTCGAGGCGGCGAAGCGTCGCCCCGAGTTCAACAAGCTCACCCCGCTGTACCCGAACCAGCGGCTGCGTCTCGAGACCACGCCGAATGTGCTCACCACCCGCGTGATCGACCTGATCATGCCGATCGGCAAGGGCCAGCGTGCACTCATCGTCTCGCCGCCGAAGGCCGGTAAGACCACGGTGCTGCAGGACATCGCGAACGCGATCTCGACGAACAACCCCGAGTGCTACCTGATGGTCGTTCTCGTCGACGAGCGTCCCGAAGAGGTCACCGACATGCAGCGTTCGGTGAAGGGCGAGGTCATCGCCTCGACGTTCGACCGTCCGCCCTCAGACCACACGTCGGTCGCCGAGCTCGCCATCGAGCGGGCAAAGCGCCTGGTCGAGCAGGGCCGGGACGTCGTGGTCCTGCTCGACTCGATCACCCGACTCGGGCGCGCGTACAACAACAGCTCGCCGGCATCGGGACGCATCCTGTCCGGTGGTGTCGACTCGACCGCGCTGTACCCGCCGAAGCGGTTCCTCGGTGCTGCCCGCAACATCGAGAACGGCGGTTCGCTCACCATCATCGCGACCGCGATGGTGGAAACCGGTTCGACCGGCGACACCGTGATCTTCGAAGAGTTCAAGGGCACCGGCAACGCCGAGCTCAAGCTCGACCGCAAGATCGCCGAGCGCCGCGTGTTCCCGGCGGTGGACGTCAATCCGTCGGGTACCCGCAAGGACGAGCTGCTCATGAGCCCCGACGAGTTCGCGGTGGTGCACAAGCTGCGCCGCGTGCTCTCCGGACTCGATTCGCACCAGGCGATCGATCTGCTCATCGACCGGCTCAAGAAGTCCAAGAGCAACGTCGAGTTCCTCCTGCAGGTCGCCAAGACCGCGCCCGGGGCGCTCGAGGACTAGAAGCGCGGCCCGGGGAATTTTTTCCCCGGGCAGGCGTTTGGCATAATCGAACAGCTGAGTCCGGTCCCGGTTCACGTCTTCGAACGGCGAAGGCGACCCGGCGGCCATCGAAAGGGACACCATGAAGGCAGGAATCCACCCGAACTACGTGGCGACGACCGTCGTCTGCGGTTGCGGGAACACGTTCGAGACGCGCAGCACCGCCGAGTCCGGCCGCATCACGGTCGAAGTTTGCTCGCAGTGCCACCCGTTCTACACCGGCAAGCAGAAGATCCTCGACACGGGCGGACGCGTTGCCCGCTTCGAGGCTCGCTACGGCAAGCGC
>NZ_JADZGH010000105.1:9759-15860 GCF_015865005.1 Rhodococcus sp. CX | reverse complement strand
AGCAGCCCTGCCGACGCCCGGTTCTGTCATCGTCACAGACCGGGCGTCGGTGTTTTCACAGGCTTTTCCCGTTCGCGTACACCGATACGCGAAGAGCACGACAGACAGAGTGGAGCGAACCCATGGCGGGGCAGACCAAGCCGTCGGCCGTCGACGACATCCTGGCCGAACACGCGGGTCTGGAACAGCAGTTGTCCGATCCGGCACTGCACAACGACCCGGCGGCGGCGCGCCGCGTCGGCAAGCGTTTTGCCGAGCTCGCCCCGGTCATGGCGACCTACACGAAGCTGAAGACCGCCCGCGAGGATCTCGAGGCGGCCCGTGAGCTGGCGTCGGACGATTCCGCGTTCGCCGCGGAGGTCCCCGGACTCGAAGAGACCGTCGCCGAACTCGAGAAGACGCTCACCGACCTGCTCGCTCCGCGGGACCCGCACGACGGCGACGACGTCGTCCTCGAGGTGAAGTCGGGGGAGGGCGGCGAAGAATCCGCTCTGTTCGCGGCGGATCTGGCCCGCATGTACACCCGGTACGCCGAGCGTGCCGGCTGGCGTGTCGAGGTCCTCGGCGCCACCTACTCCGATCTCGGTGGCTACAAGGACGCGACGCTGTCGATCAAGTCGAAGACCGACGTGCGCGACGGCGTGTGGTCACGCCTGAAGTTCGAAGGTGGCGTGCACCGCGTGCAGCGCGTGCCGGTCACCGAATCGCAGGGCCGGGTCCACACGTCCGCCGCGGGCGTGTTCATCTACCCCGAGCCGGACGAGGTCGAGGAAGTGCAGATCGACGAGAACGATCTGCGTATCGACGTGTATCGCTCGTCGGGCAAGGGCGGCCAGGGTGTCAACACCACCGACTCGGCCGTGCGCATCACCCACCTGCCCACCGGAATCGTCGTGACCTGCCAGAACGAGCGCTCGCAGCTGCAGAACAAGGCTCGCGCCATGCAGGTTCTCGCGGCCCGCCTCCAAGCCGCCGCCGAAGAGGCCGCCGAGGCCGAGGCGTCCGCGGACCGGGCCAGCCAGGTCCGTACCGTCGACCGGTCCGAGCGCATCCGCACCTACAACTTCCCCGAGAACCGCATCACCGATCACCGGATCGGGTTCAAGGCGCACAACCTCGACGCCGTGCTCGACGGCGACCTCGACGCTCTGCTGGACGCGCTGGGGCAGGCCGACCGCGAAGCCCGGCTCGCCGCGGAATAACGGTCGAAGCCGGGCCCGGATCGTCGTCTGCGGTGAGGCCGGATCGGCCACGGCCTATTCGGTTGCGGGACGAGGCGTGGCAGGAACGTCGCTGAGGTCGAAGCCCGGAAGCAGGAAGCAGGACTCGCCGTCGGCATTCTCGTGGGTGCCCCACACGGCGCTCACCACGAGGCCTTCTCCCGTCTCGACGACGACGGCGGGTTCCTCCTCGTCCACCGGCCCTGGGAACGCGTCTGTGCCCTGCTGCAGCGTCGACAAGTTGAGCCAGGCGACCTGGCCACCACCGCTGCCGTCCTGCTCGATCTCGTACTCGATCTCGTCGGTCGCGACATCCTCTTCGTCGACGACCGTCTCGGTGTCCACCGGCCCGATTCCCGCGGGGCATCCGATCGGGATCGGCTGGACATCGATGGGCACGGCACCCGAGAGTGCGGGTGCCGCGAGCGCGGCGGCGCCGGTAGCAGCGAGAATCGTCAATCCGCGAACAGTCCGTGTCTTCATGAGAAACCCTTTCCGTCGACAGAACCGACCCGAAGGTATCGGTCACTGTTCTGTTTCCCGCCCGACACGTTCTTCAATCCGCCGCCGACCGGCCTGCTGCTACCCCTGCCCGGCGGGTCCGAGGGTCGACCCGGAACGGTTACGGGCGTGCCGACCCCGACCTGTCCGTTCTCCGATCGTGACCGGCATGGCAGTCTGTACGCCGTGAATCGTCAACCTCTGCGCCTGGCCATCATCGAGGCGGTGTCGGTGCTCGAGGAAGCGGGTGTGCCGAGCCCCCGCGCGGACGCCGAACTGCTCGCCGCGCACCTGCTCGGAATCGAACGGACCAGGCTGGGCCTGGTGCCGTTGGTCGATGCTGCGATGGTCGATGCCTACCGGGCGATGATCGCCCAGCGCGCCAAGCGAATCCCGCTGCAATACATCACCGGGACCTCGGCGATGGGGGAGATCGACCTCGCCGTGGGACCCGGAGTGTTCGTGCCGCGTCCCGAGACGGAACTGCTGCTCGGCTGGGCACTGGCGTTCCTCGAGAGCTACCCGCGACGGTCCCCGGTCGTGCTCGACCTGTGTACCGGTTCCGGTGCGCTGGCACTGGCGATCGCGCACGCCCGGCCGGACGCGGTCGTCCACGCGGTCGAGCTCGAGCCGAAGGCGCTCGCGTGGGCCCGGCGGAACGCCGAGTACCGGGCGTCGCAGGGCGACACCCCGATCGTGTTGCACCAGGGTGACGTCACCGACCGCGAGCTGCTCACCGAACTCGAAGGCGGCGTCGACTTGATCGTCGCGAACCCGCCCTACATCCCCGAAGGCGCCGAACTCGAGCCCGAGGTCATCGACCACGACCCCCATTCCGCGCTCTTCGGTGGCCCCGACGGGTTGTCGGTCATCAAGCCGATGGTCTCCAACATCGCGCGCTGGCTGCGTATCGGAGGAGCCGTCGCCGTCGAACACGACGACACCAACGGCGCGCAGACCGCAGAGCTGTTCGCCCAGCGCCGGGTGTTCGGCGAGGTCGCCGAACACCCCGATCTGGCGGGCCGGCCGCGATTCGTCGTCGCGATGCGGGTGCCCACGGACGTCGAGGCGCAACGCGCCCGTGCAGCCAAGGGAACCGGAGCGGACGCGTGACGGAACAGGGTGACGTCGGGCACGCAATCGCGGATGGAAGGATGGTCGCGTGAGCACCGTCTACGACTGCAGTAAGCCGGATTCCCGATCAGCAGGCATCAACGCGGCACGTGGTGCCCTGAAGGCGGGCAGGCTCGTCGTGGTGCCGACCGACACCGTCTACGGAATCGCCGCCGACGCCTTCGACGGCGACGCGGTGGCGAGTCTGCTGCGCGCGAAAGGTCGCGGGAGGGACATGCCGGTCCCGGTGCTCGTCGGCTCGTGGAACACCATCGACGGCCTGGTCAGCACGGTCCGTCCCGAGGCCCGGGAACTCATCCGGGCGTTCTGGCCGGGCGGGCTCAGCCTCGTGGTGCCCCAGGCGCCGTCACTCGCCTGGGATCTCGGAAACACCCGCGGCACGGTGATGCTGCGGATGCCGCTGCACCCGGTGATCCTCGAACTGCTGCGCGATGTCGGCCCGCTCGCCGTCTCGAGCGCGAACGTCTCCGGGCAGCCGCCGGCCGCGGTCGTCGAGGACGCCCGCCGGCAGCTCGGCGCCTCGGTGAGCGTCTACCTCGACGGCGGACCGTCGGAGCACGCGGTCGCCTCGACCATCGTCGACATGACCTCGGACCGTCCGCGCATCCTCCGCGAGGGCGCCGTGCCGATCGAGGACATCGCGGAGGTGCTGGGCGAGGACCCGGCCCGTCTGCGCCCCGGCGGGGAGTGACGGGCAGGGACCTGCGTAGGTGACTTCCGTCGACACTGCCCTGGTGCTGGCCCAGTCGGGCCGCGGCGCCGGTGTGCCTCTCCGCGAACTGCTGCTGGTGCTGCTCACCGCCGCTGTCGTGACGTTCCTCGCGACCGGGCTCGTCCGGATCGCCGCGATCCGGTTCGGTGCCGTCGCGGCACCCCGCGAACGCGACGTACACGTGATTCCGACGCCCCGGCTCGGTGGCGTCGGCATGTATCTCGGGCTCGTCGCCGGTTTGGTCTTCGCGCAGCAATTGCCCGCGCTGACACGGGGATTCGAATACACATCCGACATGAGCGCGGCGCTCGTGGCAGGGTCGATCATCGTCGTCGTCGGCATCATCGACGACCGCTGGGGTCTCGACGCGCTGACGAAGTTCGTCGGCCAGGTCACGGCCGCGGGGGTGCTCGCGGTGATGGGGGTGAGCTGGATCGTCATCTTCGATCCGTTCAGCGGCAACACCCTCGTCCTCGACCAGCTGCAGGGCGGTCTGATCACGGTCGCGGTCGCGGCGGTGATGATCAACGCGATGAACTTCGTCGACGGTCTCGACGGTCTCGCCGCAGGTATCGGGCTCATCGCTGCCGTCGCGATCTGCCTGTTCTCCGTGGGACTGTTGCACGACCAGGGCGGCGACGTCAGCGCCTACCCGCCGGCACTGATCGCCGCGGCCCTGGCCGGTGCGTGCCTGGGCTTCCTGCCGCACAACTTCCAGCCGGCCCGGATCTTCATGGGCGACTCGGGATCGATGCTCATCGGACTCATGCTCGCCGCGGTGTCCACGAGCGCTTCCGGCAGGATCCCGCTGGCCGCGTACGGCACCCGCGACCTGCTCGGTCTGCTGTCGCCGCTGCTCCTGGTCGGCGCCGTCATGTTCATCCCGATCCTGGACCTGCTGCTCGCCATCGTGCGGCGCACCCGGGCGGGTGTCAGCCCGTTCAGCCCGGACAAGATGCACCTGCACCACCGTCTGCTGCAGATCGGTCACTCGCATCGGCGCGTCGTGCTGCTCATCTACCTGTGGGTCGGCGTTCTCGCGTTCGGCGCGGTCGGATCCGCCCTCATCGATCGCCGCGCGGTGGTGCTGCTGACCGCGGCGGGATTGGTGTTCGCGCTCGTCGTCACCGCGGTGCCGGCGCTGCGTCACAGTGACGCCGAGTCCCGCGGTGACGGTCCCGATCCGGTGCACGGGGCCGGGGGAGGCGACGGCGAGGTCGGTTAGGCTTGATACCCGTGACCTCTTCCGATCAGCCTGCTCAGCCACTTCCCGCCCTGCCCGATCCGTCGGCGCCGATGCGCGCGGCCGTCCGGTACGGCGCGCTCGGGTTGGTCGCCCTGACGGTGGTGTCCGCCGTGATCTCCGTGCTCGTCGCGGGAATGCCGGGCCTGTGGGGTGCCTTGATCGGCGCGGCCGTCGGCGGCGGGTTCATCCTGTTCACGGCGCTCGGGGTGCTGCTCACCTCGCGCCTGCCCGCGACGACCGCCGGGGCGGTGCTGCTGGGCACGTGGCTGCTCAAGCTGATCCTGGCGATCGTGGTGATGGCCCTGCTCAAGCCCCTGGACTTCTACAGCAAGGGTGCGCTGGTCCTGACGATCGTGTTCGCTCTGGTGATCGTGCTGGGCGCGGAAACGTACGGCGTGGTGTCGCAGCGGGCGCTGTACGTTGTGCCCGATTCGGGTAATGCGGGGAACGACGAACGGGAGTAGTCGCCCTTGTCAATTCCCTACAGCGTCTGTACCCCCCTACGCGTTGTCGTAGATGTGTTGCTAGGGTAATGCCAAGCGAGTTGCGACCAGCCGGTAGTCCTGAGGGGCCGTCGCGGTTGTATCTTTGCAGGCGGTCGTGTTCAAATGGCCGCCGAGTCGACGAGAGTCGCCGACACCGACAGACGCGGGGCCGATCAGATAGCCCACAGCAGCTGGCGAATACGCGAGCCGACCTTGTCGACTTGTTGGATCGTCAATGTCCGATCGAACCGCAGACGGCAATGCCTGCGGCCGACTACGGGAGAGAGCGCTGAGCGTCACCACCTTGGCAGCCGGAGAATTCCACGCGCCGTCACTAGCCGATTTCTTTCCACCAGCAGTCCTGTTCGAGGGCACCCCCTTCGAAATGGACCGGCTGATGCTCATCCGCGTCGTCGTCGCCGTCCTCGTTGCGGCGTTCTTCGCGTTCGCTCTGCGCAGCCCGAAGATCGTTCCGCGCGGCGTGCAGAACGTCGCCGAGATCATGATCGACTTCGTTCGGATCAACATCGCCGAGGACATCCTCGGCAAGGAACAGGGCCGTCGCTTCCTGCCGGTTCTCGTGACGATCTTCTTCCTCGTCGCCGGACTGAACCTGACGTCGATCATTCCGTTCCTGAACATCTCGTCGAACGCCCGCATCGGCATGCCGCTCGTGCTCGCCGCTCTCGCGTACGTCGTCTTCAACTACGTGGGCATCAAGAAGTACGGCTTCTTCCGCTACGTCAAGAGCAGCATCGTCATCCCGAACCTGCCGCCCGCGCTCCACGTGCTCGTCATCCCGA
>NZ_JADZGH010000105.1:0-9749 GCF_015865005.1 Rhodococcus sp. CX | reverse complement strand
GACCATCCGTCTCATGGCCAACATGCTGGCCGGCCACATCATGCTGGTGCTGTTCTTCAGCGCGACCCAGTTCTTCTTCTTCTCGTCCGAGGGCGCGATGAAGCTGTTCGGTATCGGCTCGCTGATCGGTGGCGTCGCGTTCACCTTCTTCGAACTGCTGGTCATCGTGCTGCAGGCCTACATCTTCGCGCTGCTGACCGCGGTGTACATCGACCTCGCGCTGCACGCCGAAGAGCACTAGCCGAACTGCACCACCACACAACATCACAGACTGACTCGGTTACCGATCCCCGGGGCCGAGCCACTAGAAAGGGAATGGAACACCAATGAGCGTTGCGCTTCAGGCAGTCGAGATCCTCGCGCAGGAAGAGACCACCTTCAAGGGTCTCGGTGCCGTCGGCTACGGCCTCGCCGCCATCGGCCCGGGTGTCGGCATCGGCATCGTCGTCGGTAAGGCGATCGAGGGCATGGCCCGTCAGCCCGAGATGGCCGGACAGCTGCGCACCACCATGTTCCTCGGTATCGCATTCACACCGAGGCCCTCGCGCTGATCGGCATCGTTGCCGGCTTCATCTTCTGATCGTCGCGACCATGGCTGACAGCATCCTGTTGCTCGCGGAGGAGGCGGAGACCCATAATCCGCTCCTGCCCGCGACGTACGACATCGTTTGGTCGCTCGTCGCCCTGATCATCGTCGGTCTCGTCTTCTGGAAGTACGTGCTTCCGCTGTTCCAGAAGGTCCTCGACGAGCGATCGGAGCAGATCGAAGGCGGCATCAAGAAGGCGGAGGAGGCACAGGCGGAAGCCGCTGCCGCGCTCGAGCAGTACCGCGCGCAGCTCGCCGAGGCCCGTACCGAAGCGGCGCAGATCCGCGAAGAGGCCCGTGCCCAGGGTCAGCAGATCATCGCCGACATGAAGGCGCAGGCCCAGGAGGAGAGCGACCGCATCGTCGCTGCCGGCCACGCTCAGCTGCAGGCCCAGCGTCAGCAGATCGTGACCGAACTCCGTGGCGATCTCGGCCGCACCGCCGTCGACCTGTCCGAGAAGATCATCGGTGAGGCTCTCTCCGATGACGTCAAGCGTGCCGGTTCCATCGACCGCTTCCTCAGCGAGCTCGAATCCCTCAGCGCTGACTCTGCATCCGGAAAGTGAGCACCATGTACGCAGCAAGCCGTGAGGCACTCGCTCATACGCGATCCGCGCTGCAGGACGCCTTGGCGTCGAGCACCGCATCCGCTGGTGCGGGTGCCGCGACTGCCGCTGCGGCACAGGCCGGCTCCGATCTGTTCTCGGTGGTCGAGGTGCTCGACGGCCAGCGCACCCTTCGCGGTGCGCTGGCGGACGCCTCGACCCCGGCGGCAGCTCGCCAGGCGCTGGCCGAGCAGGTCTTCGGGGGCAAGGTTTCGGCCGCGGCCCTGGCGACCGTCAAGGCCGCGGTGGGCCAGGACTGGTCGGCGCAGTCCGACCTGACCAACTCGCTCGTTCAGCTCGGCCGCGAGGCCCTGCTGAAGGCGGCGGAAGACCAGAACCAGCTGGACACGGTCGAGGACGAGCTGTTCCGGCTCGGACGGATCGTCGCCGGCAGCGGGGAACTCGAGCAGGCTCTCTCCGACCGCAGCACCCCCGTGCAGGCCAAGCGCGAGCTCCTCTCGCGCCTGCTGTACGGCAAGTGCACGGCGGTCACCGAGGCTCTGGCAGTTCAGGCCGTCGGGCGCCTGAAGAAGGCCCCGGCCGACACGTTCGACGAGCTGTCCGCTCTCGCTGCAACTCAGCGGGACCGCGAGGTCGCCCACGTGCGCAGCGCCGCCCCCCTCAGCCAGGCTCAGACCGAGCGCCTCAGCGCGATTCTGACCCGCACCTACGGGAAGCCTGTGACGGTCCACGTCGAGGTCGATCCCGAGCTCCTCAGTGGATTGGTCGTCCGGGTGGGCGACGAGGTCATCGACGGCACAGCTGCGGGACGACTCGCGGCCGTGCGGAAGAACCTCACGTAGTCCACTACCGAACACACACCTAGAGATCTTTTCGAAGACCAGATACCGAGAGCAGGAAGAACATGGCGGAGCTGACGATCTCCTCCGACGAGATCCGTAGCGCGATTGACAATTACACCGCGAGCTACTCCCCGGAGGCCTCCCGCGAGGAGGTCGGCGTGGTCGTCGACACCAGTGACGGCATCGCGCACATCAGCGGCCTCCCGTCGGCGATGGCCAACGAGCTGCTGGAATTCCCCGGTGGCGTGCTGGGCGTGGCCCTCAACCTCGAGGCCACCGAGATCGGCGCCGTTATCCTCGGCGACTTCCAGGACATTGCTGAGGGCCAGGAAGTCAAGCGGACCGGCGACGTTCTGTCGGTGCCGGTCGGCGACGGCTACCTCGGCCGCGTCGTGAACCCGCTGGGTCAGCCGATCGACGGCCTCGGCGAGATCGAGTCCACCGAGAACCGCGCCCTCGAGCTGCAGGCCGCGACCGTGCTGCAGCGCCAGCCGGTCGAGGAGCCGCTGCAGACCGGCATCAAGGCCATCGACGCGATGACCCCGATCGGCCGCGGCCAGCGTCAGCTCGTCATCGGCGACCGCAAGACCGGTAAGACCGCGGTCTGCATCGACGCGATCCTCAACCAGAAGGCCAACTGGGCGACCGGCGACCCGAAGCAGCAGGTCCGCTGCATCTACGTCGCGATCGGCCAGAAGGGTTCGACCATCGCGGGTGTCAAGCAGGCCCTCGAGGAGAACGGCGCGATGGAGTACACCACCATCGTCGCGGCTCCGGCCTCCGACTCCGCCGGCTTCAAGTGGCTGGCCCCCTACACCGGTTCGGCCATCGGCCAGCACTGGATGTACCAGGGCAAGCACGTCCTCGTCGTGTTCGACGACCTGACCAAGCAGGCCGAGGCGTACCGCGCCATCTCGCTGCTGCTGCGTCGCCCGCCGGGACGTGAGGCCTACCCCGGTGACGTGTTCTACCTGCACTCCCGTCTGCTGGAGCGTTCGGCGAAGCTGTCCGACGAGCTCGGCGGCGGTTCGCTGACCGCGCTGCCGATCATCGAGACGAAGGCCAACGACGTGTCGGCCTACATCCCGACGAACGTCATCTCGATCACCGACGGCCAGGTCTTCCTCGAGTCCGACCTGTTCAACAAGGGTGTCCGCCCCGCCATCAACGTCGGTATCTCGGTTTCCCGAGTCGGTGGCGCCGCCCAGACCAAGGGCATGAAGAAGGTGTCCGGTTCGCTGCGTCTGGAGCTCGCGCAGTTCCGTGAGCTCGAAGGCTTCGCCGCCTTCGCGTCGGACCTCGATGCCGCGTCGAAGGCTCAGCTCGAGCGCGGTCAGCGTCTCGTCGAGCTGCTCAAGCAGGACCAGTACGCGCCGATCGCCGTCGAGGACCAGATCGTCTCGATCTTCCTCGCCGGTGAGGGTGTCTTCGACTCCGTTCCGGTCGAGGACGTGCGTCGCTTCGAGACCGAGCTCCTGGAGGATCTGCACCGCAGCGCCGCAGGCGTCTACGAGCAGATCGCCGGCGGCAAGGCGCTGTCCGACGAGTCGATCGAGGCCCTGCACGCCGCGACCGCCAAGTTCAAGGAGGGCTTCATCGCCTCCGACGGCAGCCGCGTCGTGAACGAGGCCGAGGCCGCCCCGCTGGGCGCCGAAGAGGTCGAGCAGGAGCAGGTCTCCGTCAAGCGCACCACCGTTCGCAAGTGAGCGGGGAGACCATGACCGAGCGTCCAGTGAAGGGAGTGTGATCGACGAATGGCTAGCTTGCGTGAGCTGCGCTCGCGGATCAAGTCGGTCAACTCGACCAAGAAGATCACCAAGGCGCAGGAACTGATCGCGACTTCGCGCATCACCAAGGCCCAGGCTCGGGTTGCCGCGTCGAAGCCGTACTCCGAGGAGATCACCAAGGTCCTCTCGGAGCTGGCGAGCGCGTCGGCGTCGTTGGATCACCCCCTGCTCAACGAGCGCGAGAACCCCAAGCGTGCCGCCGTGCTGGTCGTGACCAGCGACCGCGGTATGTGCGGTGGTTACAACTCCAACGTCCTCAAGGAAGCCGAAGAGCTGCGTCAGCTGCTCATCAGCGAGGGCAAGGAGCCGGTGCTGTACGTGCTGGGCGGCAAGGGCCTGGCCTACTACACCTTCCGTGAGCGCCCGGTCGCGGGTGCGTGGACCGGCTTCTCGCAGGCTCCGCGCTACGCGGACGCCGCGAAGGCCAGCCGCCACCTGGTGGAGCTGTTCATGGCTGGGTCCGGTTCCGAGGTTCCCGACCCGAACGGTGTGGGCACCATCGAGGGCGTCGACGAACTGCACATCGTCTACACGCGTTTCGTGTCGATGCTGACGCAGACCCCCGAGGTCCGCCGTATGGCGCCGCTCGAGGTGAGCATCACCGAGGACGAGATCGACCTCGGCGAGGACATGCTGTCCGACGGCCACCGCGCGTCGGGCAACGAAGGACCGCGTGCCGGGTACAACTTCGAGCCGGAGGCCGGGACGCTGCTCGCGGCACTGCTGCCGAAGTACATCAGCACGCGTATCTTCGCGTCGCTGCTGGACGCGGCCGCTTCCGAGTCGGCCGCTCGCCGTACCGCCATGAAGGCCGCGACGGACAACGCCACGGAACTGGTGAACACACTCAGCCGACAGGCCAACCAGGCCCGCCAGGCCCAGATCACCCAGGAAATCAGCGAGATCGTCGGCGGTGCCGGTGCGCTCGCCTCGAGTGCAGGAAGTGACTGAACCACAATGACCGCAGCAGTAACCGACAACAACGCCGGTGCGGCGTCGGCCCTTGCCGGGCGCGTCGTCCGCGTCATCGGCGCCGTCGTCGACGTGGAATTCCCGCGTGGCGCCGTGCCCGAGCTGTTCAACGCCCTCCACGCAGAGGTCACTCTGCCGACCGTGGCGAAGACCCTGACCCTCGAGGTCGCGCAGCACCTGGGTGACAACCTGGTCCGCACGATCTCGATGCAGCCGACCGACGGCCTGGTGCGCGGCACCTCCGTCGTCGACACCGGTCGCCCGATCTCCGTTCCCGTCGGTGACGTCGTCAAGGGCCACGTGTTCAACGCCCTCGGTGACTGCCTCGACGCGCCGGGCACCGGCCGCGACGGCGAGCAGTGGGGCATCCACCGCAAGCCCCCGGCCTTCGACCAGCTCGAGGGCAAGACCGAGATCCTCGAGACCGGTATCAAGGTCATCGACCTGCTGACCCCGTACGTCAAGGGCGGCAAGATCGGTCTGTTCGGTGGCGCCGGTGTCGGCAAGACCGTTCTGATCCAGGAGATGATCACCCGTATCGCGCGTGAGTTCTCCGGCACCTCGGTGTTCGCCGGCGTCGGCGAGCGCACCCGTGAGGGCACCGACCTCCACCTCGAGATGGAGGAGATGGGCGTTCTCCAGGACACGGCCCTCGTGTTCGGCCAGATGGACGAGCCGCCGGGAACGCGTATGCGCGTCGCCCTGTCCGCGCTGACCATGGCGGAGTACTTCCGCGATGTCCAAGGCCAGGACGTGCTGCTGTTCATCGACAACATCTTCCGGTTCACCCAGGCCGGTTCCGAGGTTTCGACCCTGCTCGGTCGTATGCCTTCGGCCGTGGGTTACCAGCCGACGCTGGCCGACGAGATGGGTGAGCTGCAGGAGCGCATCACCTCGACCCGTGGTCGTTCGATCACCTCGCTGCAGGCGATCTACGTCCCCGCCGACGACTACACCGACCCGGCGCCGGCCACGACCTTCGCGCACCTCGATGCGACCACCGAGCTCTCGCGTCCGATCTCGCAGATGGGTATCTACCCCGCTGTGGACCCGCTGACGTCGACCTCGCGCATCCTGGAGCCCGGCATCGTCGGTGCCGAGCACTTCCGCGTCGCCAACGAGGTCAAGCGGATCCTGCAGAAGTACAAGGAACTGCAGGACATCATCGCCATCCTCGGTATGGACGAGCTCTCCGAAGAGGACAAGGTCCTCGTCGGCCGCGCCCGTCGCCTGCAGAAGTTCCTCGGCCAGAACTTCATCGTCGCCGAGAAGTTCACCGGTGAGCCCGGTTCGGTCGTGCCGCTGCGCGACACCATCGAGGCGTTCGACCGCGTCTGCAAGGGCGAGTTCGACCACCTTCCGGAGCAGGCCTTCAACAGCTGCGGTGGACTCGACGACGTCGAGGCCGCAGCCAAGAAGATCGCCGGAAAGTAGTCCGACATGGCTGAGATGACCGTTGACATCGTTGCCGTCGAGCAGCGTGTGTGGTCGGGTTCGGCGAAGCTGGTCTCCGCGCAGACCACCGAAGGCGAGATCGGCATCATGCCCGGACACGAGCCGGTTCTCGGCCAGCTCGTCGAGGGCGGCGTCGTTGCCGTCACGACCGTCGACGGTGAGCGCATCGTCGCTGCCGTGCACGGCGGTTTCCTCTCGGTGACCGCCACGTCGGTGACCGTGCTCGCCGAGGACGCGGACCTCGTTCAGGACATCGACGTGGAGGCCGCCAAGGCGGTCCTCGCCGAGAGCCAGGACGAGGCAGAGATCGCAGCGGCCAAGGGTCGCCTGCGGGCCGTCGAGCGCGCCTGATCGAGAAGAACTACGAGAAGCCGCGACGGAGCCACGAGAAGTGACAATAGGAATGATCGTTCTAGTCATTCTTGTTGTGCTGCTCGCGGGCGCCGTCGCGGCTTTTCTGTACCGTCTTCGCAAACTCCGCGGCGGTGGAACCGCCGCGATCCTCCGGGTCCTGCCCAACAACGCCGGCAACGGCTGGCGGCACGGCATCATCCGGTACGGCGAGAACAATCTCGTCTTCTACAAGCTCTCCAGTCTCCGTCTCGGGCCGGATTCCCGGATCACCCGCCGAGGCGTCGAGGTGCGCGAACGTCGCAAGCCGGAGGGCAACGAGTACGACATCATGACCGAGGACATCGTGATCCTCGAGCTGGCCGACGGCACCGACGTCTTCGAGGTCGCCTTCGACACCGGAGCGCTGACGGCGTTCCTGTCCTGGGTCGAGTCCCGTCCGTCGAATCGGTCGCAGCGCCGCCGCCCCAACACCTGACCCCCGGTGCGCGGTTTTGGTAGCAGCAGCTACCGAAACCGCGCACGAGCAGGTCAGGCGCCGGCGCCCGGCTTCCACAGGACGTCGCCGTCCGGGTTCGCGAGCCGGCCCAGAATGAACAGCAGGTCGGACAGCCGGTTCAGATACTTCGCCGGCAGCACGTTCGTGTCGTCCGGATGCGTATCCACAGCCGCCCACGCCGAGCGTTCCGCCCGCCGCGTGACGGTGCGGGCGGTGTGCAGCAACGCCGCCAGGGGAGTGCCCCCGGGAAGAATGAAGGAGTTCAGCGGCTCGAGTTCCTCGTTGAACTCGTCGCACCATCCTTCGAGGCGATCGATGTAGGCCTGGGTGATCCGCAGCGGCGGATACTTCGGGTTCTCGACAATTGGAGTCGACAGATCCGCGCCCGCATCGAACAGATCGTTCTGGATCTGCCGCAGGACGGGCACGAAACGCTCGGGTGCATCGCCCAGTGCAAGCGCGACGCCGATCGCGGCGTTCGCCTCGTCGCAGTCCGCATACGCAATCAGTCGCGGGTCGTTCTTCGATACTCGGGAAAAGTCACTGAGCCCGGTCGTTCCGTCGTCGCCGGTGCGGGTGTAGATCCTGGTGAGGTGGACAGCCATGGCCGTCACGGTACCGGCTCGGGTGGTATCCCGGAGGCCTCGTTACGCTGTGGCGTTGTGAGTGAACGCTTTCTCGTCACCGGTGGTAGCCGGCTCGTAGGTGAGGTCGTCGTCGGTGGCGCCAAGAACAGTGTTCTGAAGCTGATGGCCGCCGCGTTGCTCGCCGAAGGCACCACCGTCATCACGAATTGCCCCGATATTCTCGACGTTCCCCTGATGGCGGAGGTCCTCCGCGGACTGGGTTGTGTCGTCGAGCTCGAAGGCGACGAGGTTCGCATCACGACGCCCGCGCAGCCGCAGTACCGGGCAGATTTCGCGGCGGTTCGGCAGTTCCGCGCATCGGTATGTGTGCTCGGGCCGCTCGTCGCACGCTGCCGACGGGCCGTCGTCGCACTACCGGGCGGTGACGCGATCGGTTCCCGTCCGCTGGACATGCACCAGACCGGCCTGCGTCTTCTGGGTGCGCACAGCACGATCGAACACGGCTGCGTCGTCGCCGAGGCCGACGACCTGCACGGCGCCACCATTCGCCTGGCGTTCCCGTCGGTGGGTGCCACCGAGAACATACTGATGGCGGCGGTGCTGGCGAAGGGTGAGACCACCATCGACAACGCCGCCCGGGAACCGGAGATCGTCGATCTGTGCAACATGCTCGTGCAGATGGGTGCCCGGATCAGCGGGGCAGGAACGACGACGCTGCGGATCACGGGTGTCCCTTCGTTGGAGCCGACGACGCACCGCTGCATCGGTGACCGGATCGTTGCCGCGACGTGGGGGATCGCCGCCGCCATGACGCAGGGAGACGTCCGGGTTCGCGGCGTCAATCCCAAGCACCTCGCACTCGTGCTCGACAAATTGCGCGCGGCCGGCGCCGCGGTCACCCCCGAGGTCGACGGCTTCAGGGTCGTCCAGAACGACCGGCCCCGGGCGGTCAACTTCGCGACATTGCCCTATCCGGGATTCCCGACCGACCTGCAGCCCATGGCGATCGGGCTCGCCGCGGTCGCCGACGGAACGTCGATGATCACCGAGAACGTGTTCGAAGCGCGGTTCCGGTTCGTCGAGGAGATGGTTCGGCTCGGCGCCGATGCGCGGACCGATGGTCATCACGCAGTGGTTCGGGGAGTCGAGGAACTGTCGAGTGCGCCGGTCTGGTCGTCCGACATCCGGGCAGGTGCGGGTCTCGTCCTCGCCGGCCTGTGCGCGGACGGGGTGACCGAGGTCCACGACGTCTACCACATCGATCGCGGCTATCCGCGGTTCGTGGAGATCATCAAGGAGCTCGGCGGCGGAATCGAACGCGTCGGGACCGACTCCTGACGATGTGCTGCGGGTCACCCGGACGAGATCGGCGCGGACCGCGCCCAACGACCGGCCGTGACCAGGCAAAACGCGGCGCGCCAACCTCGTGACCAGGCGATTTGGAAACGACTTGATCCTCCCGTAACTTATTCCAGGTCAGAGCGACACGGACACCGACCTGGACCTGAGGGACCGGGACAACGAGGTTGGACGAAGGCGCCTGAACGATTTCCCCCGACACAAACCTTCTGGTAAGGTTGGTGTCCGCGCCGGAAGCCGAAAGGCTTGGCGGCGACGAACAAGTCACCCCTGAACGAGCGAATGCAAGATTCGTAAGCGATGGTGTGTGCGTGTTCTTTGAGAACTCAACAGTGTGCCGATGAATGTCAGTGCCAAATTTTTTTGGTGCGACCGTCGAACTTTCGATGGTTGTTGCTGGACATCACATTCTTCCGTCTGTGGTGGTCCAGTGTTTGCTAGTTTGAGTTTTTACGCTAGTGATTTGGCTCGATGTCTATGACTGATTACCCCTTCGGGGGAATCGTGAGTCTTTAACGGAGAGTTTGATCCTGGCTCAGGACGAACGCTGGCGGCGTGCTTAACACATGCAAGTCGAACGATGAAGCCCAGCTTGCTGGGTGGATTAGTGGCGAACGGGTGAGTAACACGTGGGTGATCTGCCCTGCACTTCGGGATAAGCCCGGGAAACTGGGTCTAATACCGGATATGATCACGAGCTGCATGGCTTGTGGTGGAAAGGTTTACTGGTGCAGGATGAGCCCGC
>NZ_JADZGH010000104.1:20065-22751 GCF_015865005.1 Rhodococcus sp. CX | reverse complement strand
CCGGCTGCGGATGCACGGCTCGACCGGTGTGGACCTGGCCTACACCGCCGCCGGGGTACTCGGCGGTGCCGTGGTGTTCGGGCACCATCCGTGGGACAACGCGGCCGGGGTGGCCCTGGTGCGCGCCGCCGGCGGTATCGCCACGGACTTCACCGGCGCACCGTGGCGGATCGGTTCCGGCTCGGTGGTCGCGGCCGCGCCCGGCGTGCACGACGAGATACTCGACATACTGGAATCGGTGACCGATTCCCGCCTCGAAGGAGAACAACAACCATGACCCTGGCAGTTCGGGTGATCCCGTGCCTGGACGTCGACGCCGGACGCGTCGTCAAGGGCGTGAATTTCGAGAACCTGCGCGACGCCGGTGACCCCGTCGAACTCGCCGCCCTCTACGACGCACAGGGCGCCGACGAACTGACCTTCCTCGACGTCACCGCCTCGAGCGGTGACCGCGGCACGATGCTGGACGTGGTCACCCGCACCGCCGAGCAGGTGTTCATCCCGCTCACCGTCGGTGGCGGTGTGCGCACCGTCGAGGACGTGGACCGGTTGCTGCGCGCCGGCGCCGACAAGGTCAGCGTGAACACCGCCGCGATCGCCCGCCCCGAGGTGCTGCGCGAGATGTCCGAGCGGTTCGGCGCCCAGTGCATCGTGCTGTCCGTCGACGCCCGCACCGTCCCCGAGGGGCAGGAACCCACCCCGTCCGGTTGGGAGGTCACCACCCACGGCGGTCGCCGCGGCACGGGCATCGACGCGGTCGAATGGGCCCGCCGCGGTGAGGAACTCGGGGTCGGTGAGATCCTGCTCAACTCGATGGACGCCGACGGCACCAAGGCCGGATTCGATCTGAAGATGATCGAGGCCGTCCGCGCCGCCGTGTCCGTGCCGGTCATCGCCAGCGGCGGCGCCGGTGCCGTCGAGCACTTCGCGCCCGCCGTCAAGGCCGGGGCCGACGCGGTGCTCGCCGCCAGCGTGTTCCACTTCGGGGAACTCACCATTCCCCAGGTCAAGGACGCCATGCGGGCAGAAGGGATCACGGTGCGATGACCAACATTCTGGACCCGCGGATCGCCGACCGACTCAAGCGCAACGACGCCGGGTTGTTCGCGGCCGTCGTGCAGGAGAAGTCGACCGGCCAGGTGCTGATGATGGCGTGGATGGACGACGAGGCGCTCGCCCGCACCCTCGCTACCCGCAAGGCGACGTACTTCTCGCGGTCGCGCAACAGCTACTGGGTCAAGGGCGAAACCTCCGGGCACACCCAGTACGTGCACGAGGTGCGGCTGGACTGCGACGGTGACACGGTGCTGCTCGTCGTCGACCAGACCGGCGCCGCCTGCCACACCGGCACCCACACCTGCTTCGACACCGACGTGCTGCTCGCCGCCGAGTAGAGCCGTCGGCAGGCCGGGGCCGATGCTCAGGACGCGGTGAGCGACAGGAGGAATCCGCCTCCGGCGGAGTCGATCCGCGCCGCGACCTTCAGGTCGGGTGCCAGGCGCGACATCCGGTCCACCAGCCAGGCACCGGCTTCGGTCGCGTCGGCTTCCGTGGGGCAGCGTGCGACGGCGACGCGGCCGCCCTTGCGGGTGAGCTGATCCACCACCCCGATGATCGGGGCGGGGTCGACGACGAAGAGGTGCTCGGCCCACGGCACCACCGGTTTCACCGCGCCCTTCTTCGTGTTGCACGCGCGGTGGGCCAGTCGTTCCTGCCCGCCCTTCGCGCCCTTCTTCGCGGTGGTGAGGGCGTCGACGCTGGGGCCGCGCGGATCGTTGACCGACATGTCCGGGTCCACGGGTTCGTCGCAGAGCCAGCATCGCCACGCGTCGCGCTCGCCCACTTCGTCCAACCTGCTCATGCCGTGAACGCTACACAGCGCGCGTGAGAGGTCCGAGGACGGTTGTGGCACAGTGTCCTACATGCCACTGATCCAGATCAGCCAGACACCCGGCCTGACCACCGAGCAGAAGGCCGCCGTCATCGCCGCGGTCACCAAGGCCTACGCGGAAACCTCCGGCAAACCCGAGTCGTCGGTGTGGGTGACCCTCACCGAGGTGCCCCGCGAGAACTGGGGTGTGGGCGGGGTTCCGCTCGGCTGACCCGCGACGCCACTTCCGGTGACGGCGGATCCGGGTGCGGGCACCATAGGATCGTCGCGTGAGCACCGCGAACCTGACCCGAGCCGAGACCGCGACCCGCGCGAACGCCGTCCGCGTGCACGCCTACCGCGTGGAACTGGACCTGCGGGACGCGCCCGATTCGGCGACCACCGGTTTCGCGACCACCACCACGATCGAGTTCACCTCGACGAGCAGTGAGACCTGGCTCGACTTCCTGGGGCCGTCCGTCGAGTCCGTCACCGTCAACGGCGTCCCCGTCACGGTCGCGTACGACGGGGCGCGGATCGCGTTGAGCGGGCTGGCCGAGGACAACGTGGTGACGGTCGTGGCGACCGGCGAGTACAGCCGGTCCGGAGAGGGCCTGCACCGGTTCGTCGACCCCGCCGACGGACAGACCTATCTCTATACCCAGTACGAGCCCGCCGACGCGCGCCGCGTCTTCGCGTGCTTCGAGCAGCCGGATCTCAAGGCGCCGTTCACCTTCGACGTGGCCGCACCCGAGGGATGGCAGGTCGTGTCCAATCAGGCCGTCGCGCACCGGAATTCGGTGCTGGGTGGGCAGC
>NZ_JADZGH010000104.1:14096-19917 GCF_015865005.1 Rhodococcus sp. CX | reverse complement strand
CCCCGCCGATGTCCACCTACATCACGGCGGTTGTCGCCGGCCCCTATCATCTGGTCGAATCATCCTGGAGCCGGGGCGATCTCACCGTCGACCTCGGTGTGCTGTGCCGGGCGTCGCTCGCGCAGTACCTCGACGCCGACGCGATCGTCGAGATCACCGAGCAGGGGCTGGACTTCTTCGCCGAGCACTTCGGCTACCCGTACCCCTGGGGCAAGTACGACCAGGTGTTCGTACCCGAATACAACCTCGGTGCGATGGAGAACCCCGGCTGTGTCACCTTCACCGAGTCCTACGTCTTCCGGGGCGCGGCGACCGCGGCGCAGTACCAGGGCCGGGCGAACACGATCCTGCACGAGATGGCGCACATGTGGTTCGGCGACCTCGTCACCATGAAGTGGTGGGACGACCTGTGGCTCAAGGAATCCTTCGCCGACTACATGGGTTCGCTCGTCAGCGCGGAGGCCACCGAGTTCACCGACGCGTGGGTGGCGTTCGCGAACCGGCGCAAGGCGTGGGCATACCTGCAGGACCAGCTGCCCACCACGCATCCGGTGGTCGCGGACATCGTCGACCTCGAAGCCGCCAAACTGAACTTCGACGGCATCACCTACGCCAAGGGTGCCTCCGTCCTGAAGCAACTCGTCGCGTATGTGGGCCGGGACGCGTTCTTCGAAGGTGCTCGCCGCTACTTCCGTGCCCACGCCTTCGGCAACACCACCCTCGACGATCTGCTCACCGAACTGTCGGCGACCTCGGGGCGTGACCTGACCGGCTGGGCGCGCGCGTGGCTGCAGACCACCGGCGTCTCCACGCTCACCCTCGAACCCGCCGGAAGCGACGGGTTCGAGATCGTCCAGAGCGATCCGCGGCCACACCGCCTCGCGGTCGGGCAGTACGACTTCGACGAAAGCGGAAACCTGGTGCGGCGCTACCGCATCGAGGTCGATCTCGAACAGCGCCGCACGCGGGTGGACCTCGCCGACGCACCGCTCACGCTGCTCAACGACGACGACCTCACCTACGCGAAGATCCGGCTCGACACGCGCTCCCTCGCCACCGTCGAGGAGTCGCTCGACCGGATCACCGATCCGCTCGCCCGCGGTCTCGTGTGGTCGGCGTTGTGGAACGCCACCCGTGACGCCGAACTGCTCGCCACCCGGTACGTGACGATGGCGCAGCGCTTCGCCCCGGCCGAATCGAACCTCGCGCTGCTCGGCTCCGTGCAGACCAATGTCGCCACCGCGATCGAGCACTACCTGCCGGAAGCGGCGCGCTCCGGCTACCGTCGCGCGTGGCTCGACTCCGCGTGGGCCGCGCTGCACGCCGCGGATCCCGGCTCCGGCGCGCAACTCGCCTGGGCGCGGACGGTCGCGGCGGCGGCCGTCTACGACGACGCCCGCGCCGCGGACATCCGGGCCGTCCTCGACGGCGCCGCGCCGCCGCCCGAGGGACTGGCGCTGGACCCGGACCTGCGCTGGTCGTTGTGGCTGGCGCTGGCCGCGACCGGGCATGCCGACGCCGCCGACCTCGACGGCGAACTGACCCGCGACGACACCGGTTCCGGTCGCACCGCGCACCTGCGTGCCCTCGCGGCCCGACCCGCCGCCGACGTCAAAGCCACCGCGTGGACCGCGATCCTCACCGATCGCAGCCTGTCCAACGAGCACCTCGACGCGACCATCGCGGGATTCCGCGCCGGTGGTCGACGAGACCTGACCGCGCGCTACGACACCGACTACTTCGCCGCGATCCGCGGGGTGTGGGACGAGCGGAGTATCGAGATCGCCCGGCGGATCGTCGTCGGCCTGTTCCCGGACACCGACACCGTCGCACTCGCCGACGGCTGGCTGGATGCGCACCCGGACGCTCCGGGGGCGCTGCGCCGCTTGGTGCTCGAGCAGCGCGACCATCTCGCCCGCGACCTGCGGGCTCAGTTGGTCAACCGACCCTAGGGGATTGCGCCGGGCCGATCAGCGATCGAAGCGCGGCAGCACCGTCGAGCAGGGCCCGCGCGCGGGCATCGATGTTCTCGCCCCGGGCGGTCAGCGCCGCGCTCAGCTCGGCGCGGCCGCGGGCGGCCCGCAACCGGGGCAGCACCTGCCGCAGCTGCGGGATGCGGTACCCGGCGAGGCGCAGCTGATGGACGATGCGCGCGTCCCGCACGTCGGTGGGGGAGTAGCGGCGCGGGCCGCGCGCCCCGGCCCGGTCCGGCACGAGGAGCCCTTCCGCTTCCCAGTGCCGCAGCGTCGAGACCCGCACCCCGAGCGCGCCGGCGAGTTCGGCGATGCTCATGGCGTCGGAGGGGTGGACGTCGTCGATCGGTTCGGTGGAGATCGCCGCCGCCGCCTCCTGCGCGAGCGCGAGGTCGCGGCGTTCGGTGTGGAGGCGTGCGTGGGCTGCGTCGAGGAGCGCGAGCAGATCCGACGCCGGGTAGGTATGCGCCGCGCGGACGATCGCCTTCGCCTCGACCGGCCCCACCCCCGCAGCCAGGGCCCGGTAGGCGCATGCGGATTCCAGGTGCTCCTCGCCGTAGATCCGGTAGCCGGTATCCGATCGGGCCGCCGGTGGCAGCACGCCGTCGCGTTCGAGATTGCGGATCTGCTGGACCGAGTACCCGGCACCGCGCGCGACGTCGCTCGTGCGCAGCCGCGAATAGCGACTTTCCACCGATTCTCCTCGCTGTTTGCGGTCCCGGTCTCCACAAGCACTTGAATGAAACACTCGAGACATGAGTATCGACGAGATCATCGACTTCGTCACCGAACCCGGCGGCGTGCTGGCCTTGCGGCCGGTTCCCGGCGACGGCTCACCCGAGATCAGCTGGGGCGACACGTTCTTCTACTACGCCCCGGACGGGCGGATACCGGAGAGGACCCAGCCGTTCGCGACGATCGTGACCAAGGACTACCCGGGTGACGAGAAGTCACAGCTGAATCGTCCGGATGCCTTCCGGCTCAACGTCTTCGCCGGAAAGGATGCGTTCATCGCGCGGACGGGCGTGCGACCGCGCGAGGCGGGGACGCTCGAGACCGACCCGAGCGTGGTAGACCGGATCTTCGCGCATCCGGTGTACGGCACGCTCGGGTGGCTGTCGGTCGTGAACCCGGGACGCGGAACCGACGCCGACGTGCGGGAGTTGCTGGCGCAGGCCCACGCGCTGGCGCGGTCGCGCTACCGGCCGGGGCGCTGACCTGCCTTCACGCTCGGGGATACAGCAACCGCGCCCGGGCATTCACCGCGTTCATCCGCGTGTACGCGGCCTGCAGCAACTCGGTGACGCCCTCGAGTTCGGAGGCGATCCACCCGATCGTGGCAGTGTTCGTCATGGCAGATGAAGCCGGTGGGGTCGGACACGTTCGGTGCGGCGACCCATCGGTAGAAGCCTCCCGGTTCTCTGCCATTGACGCATTCCGATATGGGAATATGATTGGGTGATGGCACGAGCAGCAACGACGTCGGACGTCTTCAACGCGATCGCGGAGCCGCAGCGCCGGGAGATCCTGATGCTGCTGCGCGCGGGGGAGCGACCGGTGACCGAGTTGGCCCAGGAGCTGAGGATGACGCAGCCGGGGGCGTCCAAACACCTGCGGGTGCTCCGGGAGGTCGGGCTGGTGCGGGACCGCAGGGTCGGCAAGCAACGCCTGTACGGCCTCGACGCCCGCGGGTTGCGGCCGGTTCACGAGTGGATCGGCGGATTCGAGCGGTTCTGGAACCAGAGCTTCGACCGGCTGGACAAGTACGTGCGAGAACTCGGGCAAACAACGCGAGAGGAATAGCTGATGAGCGCAACGGGACGAGGAGTGCCGACTCGGTCCACGACGGCGGACCGCGAGATCGTGATCGACCGAATCATCAAGGCCCCGAGGGATCTGGTGTTCGAGGCGTTCACCGACGTGCGGCACCTGTCACGGTGGTGGGGTCCGGACGGATTCACGACCACGACGCGGGCGTTCGACTTCCGCGTCGGCGGGGAGTGGGACTTCGTGATGCACGGCCTGGACGGGACGGACTACCAGGAGTGGATCTCCTGGACCGAGATCTCCCCGCCGGAGCGGATCGCGCTGGTCCACGGCGAGTTCCGCGGCGACCCGAGCGCTTTCGAGTCGGTCCTGACGTTCGAGCCCGCCGGTGCGGCGACCCGGATCGAGATGCGCACGGTGTTCCCCACCAAGGAGCTGCGCGATCAGGCGGTCGAGCAGTACCACGCGGTCGAGGGCGGCCGGCAGACCTTGAGCCACCTGGACGCCTATGTCACCGAGATCGTCCGGAAGGCGGCGGAGGGCTGATGACCGGGAAGGTGTTCTTCAGCGTGTCCATGTCGCTGGACGGATTCATCGCGCCCGAGTCCCTCGACGACCTGATGGGCCGGCAGTGGATGGAACTGCAGCAGTGGGTCTTTCCGCAGCGATTCTTCCGGGAGAACCTGAAACTCGGCGAGGGTGGTGAGGAAGGACGCGACAACGACATCCTGCGTCAGACGTTCGAACGTACCGGCGCCAGCGTGATGGGCAAGCGCATGTTCGACGGCGGCGAGCAGGGGTGGCCGGAAGATGCGCCGTTCCACACCCCGGTGTTCGTCGTGACACACGAGAAGCGTGACCCGTGGGAACGGCCCGGCGGCACGACCTTCCACTTCGTCAACGACGGTATCGAGGCCGCGCTCGAACGGGCCCGAGTGGCCGCCGGCGACCGGGACGTCCGCATCGCGGGCGGCGACGCCACGATCCTCGAGTACCTGAACGCCGGCCTGATCGACGAGTTCTCGATCGCGCTGTCACCGGTGCTGTTCGGCTCCGGGATCCGCCTGTTCGAGGGTGTGGACGCGGAGCGAGTGGCCCTGGAGCCGGTACACGTGGAGTCCTCGCCGAGGGTGACCCACCTGACCTACGCCGTGCGCCGCCGGTAGCTGTGTGGGCGCCGAGCCGGGGCGCTCACCGCCCGGCCTGGTGCTCTTCCACGAGAATCTTCTTCTGCACCTTGCCCATAGCGTTGCGAGGGAGCGTGTCGACGAAGTGGATCTCCCGGGGCCGCTTGTGGATCGACAGGGTGCGTGCGACGAAGTCGGAGAGCGTCCGCGCGTCGTTTCCTTCGCCGACGACGAATGCAACGATGCGCTGACCGAGATCGTCGTCGGGGACTCCGACGACTGCGGCCTCGCCGACGTCCGGGTGATCGAGCAGTGCCGCCTCCACCTCGCCGGCGCCGATCCGGTAGCCGCCCGACTTGATCATGTCGATCGACTCGCGGCCGACGATGCGATGGAATCCTGTTTCGTCCACGACTGCGATGTCCCCGGTCCGGAACCATCCGTCGGCGGTCATCGACTCGGCGGTCTTCTCCGGGTTGCGGAGATATCCGTCGAAGAGGGTGGCGCCCGTGATCTCGAGGTTGCCCAGGGTCTCGCCGTCGTGCGGCACGTCGCCGCCGGAAGCGTCCCGGATCCGGCTGCGGACCCCGTCGATCGGGAGGCCGACCCACCCGGGGCGGCGTTCGCCGTCCACCCGGGTGCTCAGCGTGATGATGGTTTCGCTCATGCCGTAGCGCTCGATGGGCGCCGATCCGGTCAACGCCCGCAGCCGTTCGAAGACCGGCACCGGGAGCGGTGCGCTCCCCGACACGAGCAGTCGCGCGGAGCCGAGGGCGCGAGCGGACGACTCGTCGGCGCAGACCCTCGACCAGACGGTCGGTACCCCGAAGTACAGCGAGCCCGCCGCAGCCGCATAGGAATCCGGGGTCGGCCGGACGGTGTGATGGAGCGGCGACCCGTGCCGCAGTGCGCCGACGACCCCGAGGATCAGCCCGTGGACGTGGAACAGCGGCA
>NZ_JADZGH010000104.1:0-14086 GCF_015865005.1 Rhodococcus sp. CX | reverse complement strand
CCACGGCCGAGCGGGAGAGCAGCACACCCTTCGGTGCACCGGTCGTCCCGGAGGTGTACATGATCATCGCGGTTCGGTCGGCGGCCGGTTCTCGGTGAGTCGAACCGGATCGGGCAGTGATGTCGACCGGGACGGTCTCGAGCGCGACGTCCTCGCGAGGGTCGCCGAGCCAGAGTTGCGCGCGGGAGTCGGTCAGGATGTGTCCACGCTCGGCAGGGCCGGAGTCCGGGGGCACCGGCACCACGGGGACACCGGCGGTCAGGCAGCCGGTGACGGCGACGATCGTCTCGAGGCTTGCGGTCGCATCGATGGCGACGGCACTCGCCCCGGCGACCCGGTCGGCCACGGCCGCCGCAGCGGCGGTCAGTTCCGAACGGGAGAGTGCCCGATCGCCGACCCGGACTGCCGGGCGGTCCTCGGCGTCGGGGGAGAGCGCGGCCAGCAACGGCCGGGTGTCGTCGGTCATGTGTCGATCCTTTTCAGGGGTCGCCGGTGACGCACCCGGGAGACCCGGGTGCATAGGGGGGATGGATGAGGGGGTCGGTCAGTCGGAGGTGCGCTTCGCCGAGCGGCGGGGTCGCGATCCGTTCTCGAGGGGCTCGAACAGCACGGCCGTGTTGATGGTGGCGAGTTCGCGGCTCGCGGCCTCGTACAGGCCGGTGAGCACCTGCATCGATCGCGACGCGTGCCGCATCTTCGTGGTGATGTCGCTGAGTTCCTCGAGTTTGGACACGAGGGTCTCGCGGCGCAACTGGGCGTAGCGGTCGGTGACGGCCCGACCCTTCTCGGTGACGGTGAAGACGGACGAGGTGCCGGCCTTCCGTCGTTCGAGCAGGCCGAGGGTGACGAGTTTGCGGAGGTTGTACTGCAGGTTCGGCAGATCCTCCCGGTTGGTCAGTTGAGCGATCGTCGCAGTGTCCTTGGACCGTTCCTGCATCCGGACGACGTGCAGCGCCACGATCTCGTTGAACGCCAGGTCGAGGTCGGTGGCCGTCCGGATCGCCTGGACGGCGAAGCGTTGGAACCCGCCCTCGGCCTGGAGGATTGCGAACTCGAAGGACGTCAACGCGTCCTCATAGGCGTTCTCGGCGAGATGCCAGCGCCTGCCGTCGGGCAGGGGGGTGTTGTCGTCGGTCGGCTCGGAGTCTGCGCTGGTCATCACTGTCTTCCGGGGTCGGCCCGGGCTCATCGCCCCGCGACGCGGTGCGCCGCGCTGGTCAACGGTACCAAGCCCGGCCGCACAGCATCAATGAAAATTGCACGAAATTTCCATTGACTCTCGATCGAAGTTCGATATTGTGGTGTCGGACACAGTGAGTGTCGCTCCACTTCTCGGATCACCCGATTCGCGGGTTCTCATCCCGGTTGCGTCTCAGCCCACAAGATCGCGACCGATCCCACAATCACCACCTCCAGGGAGGTCATTCCATGACCGCTATTTCGCACAGTGGATCCTCGGCGGGCGTCACCCGCCAGTACGCCCCGTATGTCCAGGCGGACTGGGGATTCGCCAATCACTGGTACCCGGCCCTGCTGTCCAGTGAACTCGAGGACGGCACCGCCAAGGGCGTCACCATCGGCGGGCACGACATTGCCCTGCGCCGTAGCGCAGGCAAGGCCTACGCGGTGTCGGACCGGTGTATCCACCGAGGCGTGAAGCTCTCGGCGAAGCCGATGTGCCTGTCCGAGGGCACGATCACCTGCTGGTACCACGGCTTCACCTACGGACTCGACGACGGGAGTCTGACCACGATCGTCGGCAATCCCGACGACTCGCTGATCGGAAAGGCCCGCATCCGGACATATCCGGTGGAAGAGGCGAACGGGATCATCTACGTGTTCGTGGGTGAGGAGGACTTCGGGACTCCGCCGCCGTTGGCCAGCGACCTTCCGGCTCCGGTTACCAACGACCCCAACGATTCTCCGGTTCCGCACCTGCTCGACGAAGGTGTCGTGATCCGTGGGATCCACCGCAAGCTGGTCGGCAACTGGCGCCTCGCCGCGGAGAACGGCCTCGACCCGGGCCACCTGCTGGTGCACTGGGACAACCAGATCCTCGTCGCCCTCGACCGTGCCCTGCCCCTCGGCGTCAACGCGCTCACCGACTCGGCGACCGAGGAGATCGACATCGAGAACGGTCCCAAGGGCGTGATGAACCGTTACGACCGCCCCGACCTGTACCAGCCGGTCCTCGACAACCCCAAGGTCAACATGAAGGCCCGCGGCACGGTGCCGCACTACTTCCGCACCTCGCTGTGGGTTCCCGGCGTTCTGATGGTCGAGCACTGGCCGATCACCGATCACGTCCAGTACGAGTTCTACGTCCCGATCGACGACCACCACCACGAGTACTGGGAGGTCATCGCCACCCGCGCCCGCACCGACGAGGAGATCGCGGAGTTCAACTTCAAGTACGACAACTTCATGCTGCCGCTGGCGCTCGAGGGCTTCAACAACAGCGACGTCTTCGCCCGTGAGGCCACCGAGGAGCACTACACCCGTTTCGACGGCTGGAACAACGAAATGCTCTGCGACATGGACTATTCCATCATCGCGTGGCGCAAGATGGCGGCCCGTCATCCGCGCGGGTTCTTCGAGTCGCCGTACCTGGACGAGGACTGACCCATGACGATCACCCCGACCGAAGCGGTGGCGGCGTCCGAGGCCGGCGTCGCCCACACGGTAGACCTGACGTTCGCGGACGGCACCAGGACGGTGACCGTGCCGGCCGGTTCGACGGTCCTCGAGGCGGCGACGGCCGCCGGGGTCCGTCTGGTCAGCCAGTGCACGGTCGGCACGTGCGGCACGTGCGTCGGCAAGGTCGTCCGTGGCGACCTCGCGATGCCCGAGGATCGCGTGTTCTCGTTGCGGCAGGACGAGATTCGCGATGGACAGCGACTGCTGTGCCAGTCGGTGGCGTGCGCGGACAGCGAGGTCGAGCTCGACTACCCGGCCTCGATGCTCGACGAGTACCCGCTCGTCGCCGCCACCGCCAAGGTCGGGGCGATCACCTGGCTCGGTGAGTCGGTGGTCGAGTTCGTGCTCAAGCTGCCGAAGTCCGTCCGGTTCGCCTTCCGTGCCGGTCAGTACGTCCGGATGCGGGTACCGGGCACCGACGAGTGGCGCTCGTACTCGATGGCCTCCGGTGAGCGGGACCGCAAGAAACTCGCCTTCACCATTCGAGTCCTGCCGTCCGGGGCGATGTCGGACTACCTGCGCGCCGCCGCCTCCGTCGGTGACCTGATCGAAATCGAAGGTCCCATCGGCGGATTCGGCCTCGCGGAGGAACCGGGACCCACGCTGATGATCGCCGGCGGCACCGGTCTCGCACCGATGCTGTCCATGCTCGAGAACCTGCAGACCGACCGCGAGGACCACCCGATCCGCTTGGTGTTCGGCTGCGCCCGGGAGGTGGACCTGTTCCACCTCGACGAACTCGACGCCCGCCGGAGCTTCATGCGCACTCTCGACGTCCGGGTGACGTGCGACGAGCCGACCTCCATCGACGAGGTCCTGACCGGGAACCCGGTCAGCGTCCTCACCGAGGACGACGTCCGCGACCCGCGCACCTCCGCCTACCTGTGCGGACCGCCGGCGATGCTCGCCGCCGCACACGACCGGCTGGTCGAACTCGGCCTGCCCGCCGAGCGCATCCACGCCGAGCAATTCCTTCCCAGCTAGCCGCTCCGCGGCCCCCCTTTTCGAAACAGAGGACGATATGAGCATCACCCGCTTGGGCGCTCTGAGCGTCGACGTCACCGACCTCGACACCTGGCGCCAGGTTCTGGTCGATCTGCTCGGCCTGCAGGCACGCCCCCGGCACAACGACAGCGATCCCCTGCTGATCCGGCTCGACGACCACCACCACCGCATCGCGTTGTACCCCGCGAACGAGGACCGGGTCCGGGCCATCACCTGGGAGGTCGACAGCCTCGACGACCTGCGCGACGTCGCGGAGCGGGTCGCGGCCGAAGGTATCGACGTCGACTGGATCGACACCGGAGCGCCGGAGGAGAGACTGGCCGTCGCGGCATTCCGGTTCACCGACGCCGAAGGTTTCCCCAACGAGGTCGTGTTCGGACCCACCATCGACCACACCCCGCTCGCCGGGGGAGGGGTGATCAGTGGCTTCGTCACCGGTGAACTGGGTCTCGGTCACGTGGTCCTGATGTGCCGGGACTACCCGGCCGCGGTCGACTTCTACACCCGCGTCCTCGGCTTCGAGCTCACCGACTACATCGTCTGGGACGGTGCGGACGCCACCTTCCTGCACTGCAATCCGCGGCACCACAGCCTGGCGCTGATGAACGAGTGCTTCAGCTTCACCGGCGGTGACTTCAACCACCTGATGATCGAGACGAAATCGCTCGACGACGTGGGCCGCGCCTACGATCTCGTCACCGGCGCGGGCATCGCGCTGCAGATGACCTTCGGCCGGCACACCAACGACGGCGTCACCTCGTTCTACATGCGCACACCGTCCGGCTTCGCGATCGAGATCGGCTACGGAGGCGACACGATCGACTCCGACGACTGGGAGGTCAAGACCTTCCGCTCGCCGTCGCGGTGGGGCCACGAGCCGCAGAAGGTCGGATGAGTACCGTGACCGGCACCGAGGCCGTCTCTCCGATCGCCGATATCCTCGCCGACGAGCACCCCAGCGTCTCTGCCGTCGAGCGCTGTCTGGACCGGATCACGCAGCGCGACCATGAAATCGGAGCGTGGGCGCACCTCGATCCGGCGCTCGCCCTCGAACAGGCACGGGCGCGGGACGCCGAGCCGCGACGGTCGCCCCTGCACGGTATCCCGTTCGGGCTCAAGGACATCATCGAGACCGGCGACCAGCCGACCGGCTACGGATCCGACCTGTGGTCCGGGTGGCAACCCGCGCAGGACGCCGAGGTGGTCCGTCGGCTCCGGCGGGGCGGCGCGGTGATCCTCGGCAAGACGACCACCACGGAGTTCGCCACCTACCGGTCCACCGCCACCCGGAACCCGCACGGACTCGATCGAACACCGGGCGGGTCGTCGAGCGGCTCCGCGGCCGCGGTCGCGGACGGTCAGGTGCCGCTCGCGCTCGGTACCCAGACCGCAGGATCGGTGCTGCGGCCGGGCTCGTTCTGCGGGGTGTTCACCCTGAAACCGACCTACGGGCGGTGGCCGTTCGACGGGGTCCTGCCCGTGGCGCTCACCTTCGACACCGTCGGCGCCTTCGCCCGCCATCCGGCGTGGCTGGGGGCGATCGACGAGTCGCTCTCGACCGACGGGGCCACCACCCCGCCGGCCGCGGTGCTTCCCGCGTTGCGGAACCTGCGCGTGGGGATTCTCCGGCCCCCGTGGGCGGACCGGGCCACCCCGGCCGCGGCGGCGCTGCTCGACGAGTTCGCGGAGAACCTGCGCGGGGTCGTGGCAGACGTGCGGGACGTGCCGGTACCGGACGAACTGGACGTGCTGGACCGGGCGCACACCCTGGTCATGGCCGTCGAGGCGTCCGCCTCGCTCACCGACCGCATCGCGCGCCCGCATGTCGAACGGGTCTCGGAGCAGTTGCACCGGTTCCTCCACGACGGGCGCACCGCCGCTCCCAGCGAGGTCCAGCGGGCGCGCCAGGTGCTGCGGGACGTGCGTACGTTCGTCGGACATGCGTTCGTCGAGATCGATGTGCTGGTCACGCTCGCGGCACCGGGCGAGGCCCCGCCGATCGAGTCCGGCACCGGCGACCCGGTGTTCAACAAGCTCGCCAGCATCGCCGGGTGCCCGGCGGTCGGCCTGCCCGCCGGGCGCGGGGTCGAGGGCCTGCCCCTCGGTATCCAGCTCATCGCGCCGCACCACGCCGACCAGGGGCTGGTCCGCATCGCGACGTGCCTGACCGATCGCGTCGGACTGGCGCATCGCTTCGAAGTCCACGAAGGGGGCCGACCGTGACCGACACTCTCGACACCACGGACGCCGCGACACTCGATCCCGCCCGGCGGGAGATGTACGAGAAGGTCTGCGCGAAACTGAATCCCGATCGATTCCGGGATCTGCTCGTCGACCTGGTGAACATCCACAGCCCGACCGGCCGGGAGCGTCCTGCATCCGAGCACATGGCGAGCTACCTGCAGGAGAACGTCGGAATCGACGCCCGGTACCAGCCGATCTCCGAGCACACCGGCAATGCGATCGGCGAGCTACGGGGTAGCGGTGGCGGAAGCCGATTGCTGCTGTACGCGCCCATCGACACCCACATCGATCCCGAGGCCGACGTGCCGTGGGTCGGGAAGTCGTTGCGGCCCGACATGATTCCCGAGGCGAAGGTCGACGGCGATCTGGTGATCGGGCTCGGCGCCTCGAACCCGAAGTGCATGGTGGCGGGGCTGACCGAGGTGCTGCACGCGGTCGTCGACGCGGACCTGCCGCTGCTCGGCGATCTGGCGATCGGCTTCGCGGGCGGCGGGATGCCGGTGAGCATGAGCAATCGCGATCAGGTCGGGATGAGCTCCGGGGTGTTCCATCTGCTCACCCACGGCATGATGCCCGATCACGCGATCGTGCTGAAGCCGTGGTGGGCGGTGTACCCGGAGGAACCCGGGATGTGCTGGTTCAAGGTGACGGTGCGCGGCACGTTCGGGTACGCGGGCATCAGCCGCGGCACCGAGGGTTTCCGATCCTCGATCGTGCCCGCCGCCACGGTGATCCAGGAGATCGAAGCGTGGCTGCCGGAGTACACGGCGCGCAACACCTCCGGGTCGACGCTGCCGGAGGGCTGGATCTCGGCGGTCCGGTCCGGCAGTCCCGACAAGCCGGCCTTCCCGTCCGCGGCGACGGAGATCTATCTCGATGTGCGGGTCAATCCGCGGACCACACCCGGCGAGGTGCGGCATCAGTTCGCCGAGATGATCCGCGCCCTGCGCACGCGACATCCCGACATCGAACTGGACTGGGAGATGTACGGGTCCCTCCCGGGCGGCATGACCGACCCCGACAACTGGATCATCCAGAGCTGCCGACGGGGTTGGGAGGAAGTCGAGGGCAAGCCCTACGAGTCCACCCCTCTGCTGGGTGGGCAGACCGACGGCACTCTGATCCGTCGTCTCGGAATTCCTTGTGCCCGAATCGGTTACCCTTGGCCGCCGGCAATTGCCCCGGCCGAACTCAACGAGGGTCTCGGCGGCATGGGTGTCGCCTCGGTGACCGACGTGATGATGGCGACCCGTGCCATCGCCTTCGCCGTCGTGGACACCCTGACCCGTACCCGAGAGGAACTCGACCTGTGAAACGTGTACTGAACATCGTCCCCGTCCCGGTTCCGCCGGAGGCGCTGGACGCCTTCGCTGCCCAGCTCTCCGGAGACTTCGTGCACCCGGCGTTCGAGAACGTCTTCGTCTCGGCGCGCAACGGCGGCGGCAGCCTCGACAGCGCCTACGAAACGACCCTCGCGGACGCGTTCGTGCTCGACGCGGGCTGTCGCGCCGAGGAGCAGGGCTACGTCGGGGTCTGCGTGAACTCGATGAGCGATTCGGCGCTCGCCGCCCTGCGGTCCCGGCTGTCCATCCCGGTCGTCGCGCCGAGCCAGGCCACCATGCTGCTGGCCTGCCTGCTCGGCAAGAAGTTCTCGGTGGTCACCATGTGGCCGCAATGGCACGAGCTCTATCACAAGGCTGCTCGCGAAAACGGCATCACCTCCCGACTGGCGTCGGTGCGCGACATCGGCGTCCGCCCGGATGCTGCCGAATTGCTGGCGGGCAAGGAGGATTTCGTCTTCGCGGCGCTCGAGCGCGAGGCGAAGGCCGCCGTTGCGGAGGACGGCGCCGACGTCATCATCCTCGGTTCGACGACGATGCATCAGAGCCATGCCCACCTGTCCACCGTCCTCGACGTTCCGGTGCTCAATCCCGGTGTCGTGGCCTACAAGATGTGCGAAATGCTCGTGCAGACCGGCCTGTCGCACAGCAAGCAGGCATACCCCTCGCCCGAACGGCCGCAGGACGACCTGCTCGCCGCGGTGGCATCCGTCTTCCCCTCGAAGGAGTCCTGATGCAGGTCGACACCAATCCCGAAGTTGCACAGACCATCCGAACCGGTGGGTTCGAGACCAACTACCACGACGTAGGGTCGGGTGACGGCATCCCGGTGCTGCTGCTGCACGGTTCCGGCGCCGGCGTCTCGGCGTGGGCCAACTGGCGGGGACTGATCCCGGTGCTCGCCGAGCAGCGTCGGGTGATCGCCCCCGACCTGGTCGGTTTCGGGTACACCACGCTCCCGCACCCGGTCCGCTTCGAGATCTTCGATACCTGGATCGATCAGATTCTCGCGCTGCTCGACGCCCTCGAGATTCCGAAGGTGCACGTGGTCGGCAATTCGTTCGGTGGGGGCCTCGCGTTGCACCTGGCGGTCCGGCATCCGCAGCGGCTCGGCCGGATCGTGCTGATGGGAGCCGGGGGTGTGCAGTTCGACTTCACGCCCGAACTCGACGCGCTGTGGGGCTACACGCCCTCGGTCGAGAACATGAAGAAGATCATGGACATCATGGCCTACGACCGGTCGCTGGTCACCGACGAGCTGGCCGAGCTGCGGTACCGCGCGACGGCGCGGCCCGGCGCACAGGAGGCCTTCGAACAGGTCTTCCCCGAGCCTCGCCAGCGGTGGCTGGACGCGCAGATCGTGCCCGACGCCGACCTGGCCGCGATCGAGCACGAGGTGCTGATCCTGCACGGCCGGGAGGACCGGGTGGTGCCGGTTGCGGCGTCGCAGAAGATGTTCGACCTGATCCCGAATTCGCAGCTGCACGTCTTCGGCAAGTGCGGTCACTGGACACAGATCGAGCATGCCGCACGCTTCCAGCAGCTGGTGAGTGCCTTCTTCGCCGAGGACACCGCGGGGGCCGATCGGTCATGACCGGCCAGGGACGAAGAGTTGCGGTGGTCGGTGCGGGGATCGCCGGCCTGTGTTCGGCGAAACTGCTGTCCGAGTTCGGATTCGACGTCCACGTCTACGATCGGACCCCGGACGTCGGTGGGGTGTGGAGTGTGACGCGGCGGTATCCCGGTGTCACCACCCAGAACAACAAGGGCACGTACGCGTTCTCCGACTTTCCGATGCCGGCCGACTATCCCGAGTGGCCGACCGGGGAACAGGTCCAGCGGTACCTCGACGACTATGTCGAGCACTTCGATCTCCGGCGCCTGTTGCGTTTGGGCACCGAAGTGGTCTCGGCGGACCAGGATCCCGTCTCGCAGCGCTGGACGGTCACCAGCCGGAACGTCGTCTCGGGGGAGACCGCGGTCGAGGAGTACGACCGTCTGGTGGTCGCCAACGGCATTTTCTGCGACCCGTTCCTCCCGCCCTACGAGGGGCGGGAGGAGTACGAGGCGGCGGGAGGCCGGCTCTGCGCAGCGTCGGACTTCCACGACCTCGCCGACGCCGCGGACCGCGACGTGCTGGTCGTCGGCTACGGCAAATCGTCCTGCGACGTTGCCGAGGCATTGAGCGACGTCGCGGCCTCGACCACCGTCGTGGCCCGTGAGGTCACCTGGAAGATGCCGCGCAAGCTCGCAAACGTGCTGAACTACAAGTACATCCTGCTCACCCGTCTCAGCGAGGGACTGTTCGAGCACATCGAGCAACGCGGATTCGGGCGGTTCCTGACCGGGTCGGGGCGGTTCGTCCGCAACGGGTTGCTCGGCGGCATCGAGGGGGTCGCGCGTCGGCAACTGCGGCTCGACCGGACCGGGCTGGTGCCGGAGGGCTCGTTCGAGCGGATCGTGCGTCACGCGGTCAGCCTCGCCACCGAGGGCTTCTACGAGAAGGTCGAGGCCGGCACGATCTCGGTACGGCGGGGAAGGTCCATCGCGGTGCTGAGGGAGAAGGACGGGCGGCCGGTCGCCGAACTCGACGACGGCACGGTGCTGCCCGCGGACGTGGTCGTCTGTGCGACCGGGTTCGTGCAGCGAGTGCCGTTCCTGTCGGCGACGGTGCAGGAACGCCTGTTCGACGACGACGGCAACTTCCTGCTGTACCGGCAGATCCTGCCGAACGAGGTGTCCAATCTGTACTTCGTCGGCTACGGGTCCTCGCTGTTCAGCCCGCTCAGCGCCGAGGCGGCGGCACTGTGGACCGTCAACCACATGCTGGGAGGGGCGACCCCGCCGGTCGAGGAGCGTCGCGCGTTCGTCCGCACGCGACTGGACTGGATGATCGACCGTACCGAGGGCAAGCAGGCCCGCGGCACGAACATCATCCCGTTCTCTCTCCGGCACGTGGACGAGGTTCTCGACGAGATCGGACTGAACGTCGGCCCGGGCACCCGACTGCTGCAGTGGCTGCTGCCTGCCCGCCCGTCCTCGTACCGGCACGCCGCCCGGGAGCTGAAGCGGCGTCACTCGGTGACCGAAGAAAGGACGGTGGTCTCGACAGCGTCATGATCGTTCGGCTCGATCGTGCGACAGGGCTCGGCTGCCGTATGTCCCGGCACGCGGATCAACGAGGGATCTGCGGGTCGCGGTCATGTACAGCGCCGAGTCCGGTTGTCGGTGTCGCCACGGTCGAGGCGGTGGGTCACAACGGCGGGAACAGCCGGGTGCGGAACAGGTCGAGGACCTGGTCGAGTGCGTCCCGCGTCGGTTGTCCGGGTTCGTCGATGAGGTGTTCGGTGAGCACCGAGTGAGGTCCGAGGGCCGCTGCGGGATTGGCGGCGGAGTTCTCGAGCTCCACACCGACGAATGCCGGGCCCAGCTGCTCGCGCAGATAGGCGAAGCGTTCGGCACGGCAGTTCTTGTCGCCCTTGAATCGCAGCCCCAGGACCGTGAGTCCGTTGGCGCAGCGCTGTTTGACCTTCGCCAGATCGTCGGGGGAGATGTCGATCGAACGTCGTTGTCGTGCGGTGATTCCGTACGGCAGCGAGGGCTGGGAGAGCACCGGCGCCAGCAGACGGTCGTCGGTGGCCATCGCCAGGGCGTACCCGCCGGTGAAGCACATGCCGACCGCTCCGACCCCCGGCCCGCCGCACCGACGATGTTCGTCGGCGGCCAGGGCGCGCAGCCACGAGACGACCGGGGAGGTCTTGCCGGTGGCAAGGACGGTGAATTCGCGACTGATGCAGGCGGGAACGATCGACTCCGCGAACACACGGCCGAGGTGCAGCCAGCCGTCCACTTCGGGGTCGGGGTAGGCCTGTCCGGGCCGGCCGAACAGGTGGGGCAGCACGGCCGTGCAGCCGATCGCCGAGACGCGCCGGGCGAACTCGAGCACTTTCGGTGTGATGCCGGGTATTTCGGCGATCACGATCACCGCCGGTCCCGTGCCCTGACGGAAGACCGTGCGCGTCTTGCCGTCGTGGGTGAAGGTGACACGGTCGAGATCGTGCAGGGAGTCGTCCGGCATGGATCGTGACGATATCCCGGTGCGGGTGAGGCCGGTGCGGCTTTCGCGCGAGTGCAGGCGGATCCACTGTCCATCAGCGCCCGGTCGGGCGGACCCTGGTTCCTCGGCCGGGTACGGCGTAGGGCCTTCTGTTCCTGATTCGGGATTCGATCGCGAACGGTCACGACCGACGAGGCTGTACGGGATGCAGAACCGGCTCCGGTAGTTCCGCCGTCCGCGTTCGAATGGTGGCTCGGTCATCCGAAGCCGGCTGCGTGCAACCTCTTCCTCTTCGTCGGGTGTCGGTCGGGGTGTGGATTACAGTGATCCGAACAGTTTGTCCGCAAACCACGTGGCCTGGCTCTGCGGGTGAGCTGTGTCGAATGTGGTTCCGGTCAGCCGCCCCTGGAAGTCGAAGCGCCCGGTGTACCGGCCTCGACCCATCAGGAATGTGAACTCGTCGTCAGTCGCCCGAGTGTCCCTGAACTGTGTAAACCCTGCCTTGCCATGGATATTGGCTCGTCCGGTGAACGAGCCGTTGGGGTCCTCGTCGGCGACTTGAACGTGCAACGTGAATCCGTTGCTCTGATGCAGGTCCCAGTTGCCTCGTACGTCTTTGGCCATGGTCGTATCCTTTCTTCGCTTCGGGACACCCGTCGGGCTTCGCCCGCGGGGCCCGGGACTCCCGCCCGGTCATCCGGGGGCAGGCCGTCGCGATCTGCGGCGACGTCCCCGCCCTCGATGCGGTGTCGAGTGGTGTGGACGGGATGATCCGATCCTGACGTAGCCGGGAACGGCAGTCGCGAGTAGTTCACTACTCGACTTTGCCGAAGCGAGCAACGTGGGTGGGGTCTCGCCGGCCGGTTCGGGCAAGCGATCGTGTGGGCAAGGCGATTCTTGTGGGCGTTCGTACCGATGGGAGCTACCGGCCACGTCACGGCTGTGGAAGGAGTCGGTACAGGTAGTGGTCGACGGGACAACACTCTTCTGACTCGACGCTGACCTTGTCACGATCGGGACGAGATGCCTGAAGTCGGATCGTGTACCGCCGGTTGCTAGGGAGCCGGTGATCGTTGAGGGGATGGCGAAAGAGTTCGAGACGCTTCTGGTTACGCAGGACGAACAGGCACCTCAGGGTCGCGATCGTCATCCGGTGCTCGGCAACTACGCCACCCACCAGACGCCGGCGATCAAGGCGCAGTGGAACACGGATCGCATGCCGTGCATCTGGACCAAAGACTGCGAATGAGATCCTCGAGCGCCACGCCTCATACTCGAACAGAATTCCTGACCTGGAACACTAGCCTGTTCGTTCGAGATCGGCCGGTGGCAGGCAGTGGCGGGCAAGATCGTCGAGCGAGATCGACAGCTCGGTCGCCAGTGCGGCGACCGTGGTGAACGCCGGTGTCGCCAGCCGCCCGGTTTCGATCTTGCGCAGGGTTTCGGGGGAGATGCCCGCGGCGGTCGCGACGTCGGCCAGGGTGCGCCCGCCGCGCGCGCGGCGCAGGTGTTCGCCGAGGCGTTTGCCCGTGGCGAGCTGTTCCGGGGTCAGGGGGAGGCGGACCATGGGGCCACCCTACCCGAACCGGTATGAAAATACCGATTCGATCCGCTAGGGTGGTATTTTAATACCGATTCTTCGACCGATGCAGGAGTGCAGATCGTTGCTGGAACTGAAGACGACACAAGAGATCGCGGCCATGCGGACGACCGGCGCGTTCATCGCCGATCTGCTCGACGACCTGACCGCCATGGCCAAGCCGGGCGTGAACCTGCTCGATCTCGAACATCGCGCGCGGCACCTGATCGCCGAGCGCGGCGCGAAGTCCTGCTATTGGGACTATGCACCCTCCTTCGGTAGCGGTCCGTTCCGGAACGTCATCTGTCTGTCCGTCAACGACGCTGTCCTGCACGGACTTCCACACGACTATCTGCTGCGGGACGGTGACGTGCTGACCATGGACATCGCGGTCTCGATCGACGGATGGGTCGCCGACTCCGCGCGCACCGTCATCGTCGGCACGCCGCGACCCGAGGATCAGCGGCTCGTCGAAGCCACCGGACGGGCCCTCGAAGCCGGAATCGCCGCGGCCCGACCGGGCAACAGACTGGGCGACATCTCGGCGGCGATCGGCGCAGTGGCAGCCGAGTACGGCTATCTCGTCAACACCGAATTCGGCGGCCACGGCCTCGGTCGCACGATGCACGAGGATCCGCACGTACCCAACACGGGACGTCCCGGCCGCGGCCTGAAACTGCAGCCCGGCCTGACCCTGGCACTCGAACCGTGGTTCGCGCAGGGCACCGACCGGATCGTCTACGACCCGGACGGATGGACCATCCGGTCCGCGGACGGATCGCGCACCGCGCACAGCGAACACACCATCGCGATCACCGACGGCGACGCACAAATCCTCACGCTTCCCGCGGGTCTCTGAACCGAGTGCGGTGCGCGGATCCGGTGGGGTGAACGCCGACCGTCGACTAGATTCGTTCGCACGGCTGGAGCCGGGTGCGCCGGCCTCGTCCAGAGCGGAGTGCCATGACCCTGATCGGCGGACTTCCGGCCCATGTCCTGCTCGTTCATGCCATCGTGGTCCTCGTGCCGCTCGTCGCACTCGGGGTCGTTCTCTCGGCGCTCTGGCCGGTCGCGCGCGTCCGGCTGGTGTGGCCCACGCTCGTGCTGGCCGTCGTGCTGCTCGTGCTGACCCCCGTGACCACCGACGCGGGGGAATGGCTCGAG
>NZ_JADZGH010000103.1:5448-6614 GCF_015865005.1 Rhodococcus sp. CX | reverse complement strand
GGTCCGTCCGCAGGGGAAATTCGACGCACCGGACCGGGGACACTCGATGCGACTGGGGGGACACATCGTTGACGGCTACGCACATCGACCCGACGCGCGCGGGCGCCGAACCGAGCCGGGGCATCGGCGCTCCGGACCTGTGCCGAATCACCGTGCTCACCCGGCACAGCCAGGTCGATCTGGCCGTGCCGCTGGGTGTACCCGTCGCGCTGCTCGTCCCCGGGATCGTGGATCTGGTTGCGGCACACCGCACCGACAACGATTTCGACTCCACCCCCGATCAGGTGGAGCCCGACCGGTGGACCCTCGCGCGCCTGGGCCGGGCACCGCTGTCCGGTGCGCTCGCACTCGAGGAACACGGCATCCGGGACGGTGAACTGCTCGTCCTCGAGAACGCCGCCGCGCCCGCGCCGCCACCGCTGTTCGACGACGTCATGTACCACGTCGCGGTCGCCGGCCGAGATCGCCTGCGCCGCTGGGCGGCGCCGGCCGCGCAGTTGGTCGCCGCGGTCGTCGCGGTCCTCGCCGTCGTCGTGGGTTCGGCGGCGCTGCTGCAGACCCCGGCCGGGAGCGAGCGCGTGATCGCCGGCGCCGCGACGGCGATCGCAACCCTGCTGCTCGTCGTCGCGGCCGCCGTCCTGCACCGCGTCTACCGCGACCGTGCGGTCGCGCTGCTGCTGTCGGTGTGTGCGATCCCGGCCGCGTTCACGACCGGGTTGCTCCTCGTACCCGGGGACTACGACCTCCCGCATCTGCTGCTCGGTGCGGTCCTCACCGGGACGGTCGCCGTGGTGGTCCTGCGCCTCGCCGCGGTCGGGACGGCGACGTTCACCGCGGTCGCGACGGTCGCGGCGGTGACCGCGATCGCGTCGACCGTCGCGGTGTACGTTGCAGTTCCGGTGGCCTCGGTCGGGGCCGGTCTCGTCCTGGCCGGGTTGCTCGCCGGGACGCTCGCGCCGCGGATCGCGATCATGCTCGCGCGGCTGCCGCTGCCACCGGTGCCGGCACCCGGGACGTCCCTCGATCCGGTGGTCGCGGACCCCGACGACACGAACCCGGCACCGACCTTCGACGAACTCGAAGCCGGTGCCGCCCTGGCCCGGTCCTATCTCACCGGCCTCGTGTATGCCGTCGTCGTCCTGACCGCCGCGGGTGCGTGGTGCGCG
>NZ_JADZGH010000103.1:3797-5438 GCF_015865005.1 Rhodococcus sp. CX | reverse complement strand
CGGCGCGGAGACGGCCGCTCCGCTGGTGCTCGGCGGCGGCCTCGTCCTGCTCGGGCTGCTCACCGGTGCCGCGATCACCGATGCCGCGCCGCCCATCGTGCTGTTCTCGGCGGCGAGCGTGCTGCTCGTCGGGGCCCTGGTCTTCGGGGTCGTCGCCCCTCGACGCACCTTCACACCGGTGCAGCGCCGGTTCGCCGAGATCACCGAGTACGCCGTCGTGGCGACTATCGTTCCGCTGGCCTGCTGGGTTCTCGGGCTCTACTCCGCCGTGCGCGGCATCTGACGTGCGGGCCCGCACCCTGTCCGTGACCGCCGCGTTCGTCGCCACCGGGATGCTCGCCACGGCCGCTCCCGCGACCTCGGCACCGCCGATCGTCGACGCGGGAGCGCTACCGCCGGCCGCCGCGCCGGCGCCGCCGGACGAGACCGAACAACGCAACCTGTGCACGCAGGTGCGGGACGCGGACGCTCCGCACCCGCCTGCAGCCCAGCGCATCCTGAACTTCGCGGCGGTCTGGCCGCTCACCCGCGGCGCCGGACAGAAGGTCGCGGTGATCGACACCGGGGTGTCGCGGCATCCGCGACTTCCGAACCTGTCCCCCCGCGGGGACTACGTCTCCACCGGAGACGGCACCGACGACTGCGATGCGCACGGCACCCTCGTCGCGGGACTCATCGCGGCACAGCCGGTGCCGGGTTCGGGATTCGCCGGGGGCGCACCGGATGTCGAGGTGATCGCGATCCGCCAGTCCAGCCGGAACTTCTCCGACCGCAACCACCGTCCCGACGACGCGACCGCGCGCAACTCCCCCGGCTACGGGGACGTGCGCACGATGGCGGCAGCGGTGCGGACCGCCGCCGACCTGGGCGCGACCGTCATCAACATCTCGGAGGTCGCGTGCGTGGCGGCCGCGGACGGTCTCGACGATCGCGCGCTCGGCGCCGCCGTCCGGTACGCGACCGACGTCCACGACGCGGTGGTGGTCGCGGCGGCCGGCAACACCGGAGACCTGTGCCGCTCATCGAATCCCGGCAGTGTCGATCCGCTGACACCGGACGGCGATCCGTGGTCCGCGATCACCACGATCGCGTCACCCGCCTGGTACGACGAGTACGTGCTCACCGTCGGATCGGTCGAGGAGGACGGCTCCCCGTCGTCGTACAGCCTGCCGGGGCCGTGGGTCGATGTGGCCGCGCCGGGCAGCGGCGTGGTGTCGTTGCATCCCACCTCCGGCGGGCTCACCGACGCCTACCTGGGACAGGACGGACCGCAGCCGATCGCGGGCACGAGTTTCGCGGCACCGCTGGTCGCGGCGACGGTCGCCCTGGTGCGTGCCCGCCACCCCGAACTCGACGCCCGCGCCGTGACGGCGCGCATCGAGGCGACCGCGCACGCCCCCGCCGAAGGCTGGAATCCCCGGGTCGGGCACGGTGTGATCGACCCGCTCGCCGCGGTCGCCGGCCCCGATCCCGCCGCCCGGACCGAGGTCGCAGCATCCGTGCCGGTCGACCCGCCGCGGCCGGTCCCGCCGCCGGACCACCGGCCGCGCACCGTCGCAGTGGCGGCGGGCGGCGGTGTGTGCGGGGTGCTCGCGGTCGCGGTGCTCGCATCGATTCCGTTGCGGCGCCGAACCCGCCACC
>NZ_JADZGH010000103.1:0-3787 GCF_015865005.1 Rhodococcus sp. CX | reverse complement strand
CAGGACGCATCGGAGCCGGTCGCGGGTCGGGCGCGACACCGTCGTGGGCGACGAGCGCCTCCGCGCGCCCCAGCGCCGGTCCCGGCGCGAACAGCGACAGGATCTGCCAGGGTGCGCGGGCCGGCGTCTGCGGGAATCCCAGCGCGGCAGCGGACTCGGCGTCGACGATGCCGTAGCGCACTCCGGTGTCCGCGACGTAGAACAGCGAGCCGCGCCGGTCGCCGTCCGGAACGATCGAGGTGCTCTGCACGTAGGCGCCGCGCCCGGGTGGCACATATGCGGCGTCCGCGTTCGGGCCCGGACCGTCGGCCTGGGCCAGCCCGACCGGCACGGCGTCCTCCTGGATCGGCAGTGCGCGACCCGCGGAGACCGTCAGTTCCGAGCGGCGCTGCTCGGCGGCACCGTCGACGGGGTACCACGTCAGACAGCCGACGGGCCGGTCGGCCGCGTCGACGATCGACGGGACGGTCCGCGGGAACGTGTCGACCGCCAGTTCGTGCACCGTCGGCGCCTGGTTGGTCGTATCCGGAGGGACGATCGGAATCTCCGCGGCGCCTTGCGAATCCGAGTAGTGGATGATCTGGGCCGTGGCCTCGGACACCTCCTGTACCCCGTCACGCAGCACGACGTAGTAGCGGCGGCCGTCCGGCTCGGCCATCGCGACCACCGAGCCCACCGTCAATCCGTCGATGGGATAACCGGGTTCGGTGCCGGCCCCGTCGATGAGGGGTGCGGTCAGTCGTGGCACCTCCGGGATCGCCTCGATCAGTCCGGCCCCGGCCGGGCGCACCATCGTCTCGTCGATGCCGAGCACGCGGGTCAGCGCGCGGTCGTGCAGGTCGATTTCCGCTCGCGTCCCGTCGTAGATCAGGTAGTGCGTTCCTCCGGCGGCGACGAGCAGTGCTTCACCGTCGAGGACGCCGATCCGATCACCGAACTCGGGTGTTCCGACGACGAGAGTGGTTGTCGTCGAACGGTTTCCGGTCTCCACCGTGTCGCACACGGTCCACGGTTCGTCGCCGGAGTGGTGTGTCAGGGCGGACGGGGCCCCGGGGATGCCGACGAGCGGGCCGCGCGGACGCGTCGCGAACTCCTCGTCCGCGACCACCACCGGTTCGGCCGCATTGCCCAGCACGAGGCGCGCGGATGCGAGGTTGAGCACCGGATGGAACGCACCGTCGACGGCGACGAACATCGCCCCGGAGTCGCGGCCGATCACGACGGCGGCGTTGCCGATCTTGTCCTGCGGCCGGAACAGTGCCAGCGCCGCGCACCCGGCGAGAACGAGACACGCAACGACGGCGCCGACCGCGAGTGCCCGCGCCTGCGAACGCATCGGGTCGCCGATCATCCGCACGTCCCGGCGGACCAGCGCATGCTCCATGCGCCGCACCAGGAATCGGTAACCGCTGACCTGCCACCGTGTGGTGGGTTGCGCTGCCATGCTTCCTCCCCCGTACCGCACGCCCCCTGCCGCCACACAGTACAGTTCGCTCGGGGAATGTCGGGTGGGCCCTGCGGTCCGCCTCGACCGGAGTCGGGGGAACAGCGATGGACCGAGTGGAATCCGCACGGGCACAAGGGACGGGCCTCGTGCGACTCGTCGTCGCCCAGTGTGTCGCCGCGGCGACGTGGGTGGCCGTGGCGGCGGCCGGTGCACCCGTGGCGATCGCCGCCGCCGTCGCGGTGTGCGTCGCCGCGGTGGTACTCGTGCGCATCCGCGGTCGCGGTGTGCCCGACCTCGCGGTGGTGCTGTGGCTGTACTTCACCGGGCGATACCGGCGGCCGGGGCGACCGGTCGATCGTCCCCTCGGATCCGGCCGTATCGGACTGATCCGGGACGGCACCTGCCTGAGCGCGGTAGTCGAAGTTCTTCCCCCGCCTGCCGACAGCGCTCGCCTCGACCGCGATCGTGCCGCGCCGGGCCGGGTGCTGCCGCTCGCGGCGATCGCGCGGGGCCTGTCGCACCACGACGTCACCCTCGACGCGATCGACGTCGTCGCGCACGGTCGGCGCGTCCTCGACACGACGCCGGCCGGCCGGGTCTACGCACAGCTCGTCGGGCCGCTCCCGGCCGCATCGGTGTGCACGGTACAACTTGCGTTGCGGCTCGACGTGTCCCGATGCCGCGACGCCGTCGCGCGGCGCGGCGGCGGCGCCGAAGGGGCCGCCCGGACAATCACGGTCGCGGCGCAGCGACTCGCGCGGATCCTGGGTGAGTCCGGTCTGCGCACAAGGATTCTCGGTTCTTCCGAGATCGATGCCGCGGTCGCGCGCATCACCCGCGGGGTCGATCCCGCCGAGCTCGAAAGGCACTGGCGGAACGTCCCGTTGCCCGGCGGATTCGACAGCGGCGGAGTCGTCGAGCCGCGCCGGCTCGATCGTGCGACGTTGACCGGGTTCTGGTCCCTTCCGTCACTGTCGTCCACCGTGACGGTGCGGCTGCGGCCGGGTTCGACACCGGACCGGTTCCGGGCCGGTGCACTCGTGCGCACCACGACACGCTCCGCCGAGCCGCTCGCCGCGCCGGGGTTGCGTCCGGGGCGGGGCCGCGACCGTGCAGCTCTCGTGGCCGCGTTGCCGCTCGCCGTGCCGGGACTCGAGAATCTGACGATGCTGCGCTCCCTGACGACCGCGGATCTCGACGCGCTGACGCTGCCGGTTGCCGGATGCGGCCAGCTCATCGGATCCGACGAGTCCGGGAAGGCGGTCGCCGCGCGGCTGACGGGGGCGGGCGTGCGCTCGGTGCACGTGGCCGGGGAACTGTATCTGGCCCTGCAGATCGTGTTCCGGGCGGTCGCGGTCGGCGCCCGGGTCGTCGTCCACACCGACCGCCCGCACGCGTGGCAGCCGCTGCTCGACGGCGCAGCCGGTCCGGATCGGCTGCGTCTGGCGGGCCGTCATCCCGGCGACGTCGAGTTCGACACGGTCGTCTACGACGGCGTGCGACCGGCGACCGTGCCGCCGCACGTCACCGCACTGCACGTGCACACCCATCCGGATCAGTGGCCGCGCGAGCGTCCCGATCTGACACTCGTGCAACCGGGTGCCGTGGGCAACCGGGTGGTTCTCACCGCCGGCTCGCAACGCACCGCGTTGACGCTGGTGACCATCGCCGCCGAAACCGCGCACATCGGCCGGCCTCGCACGGCCGAACCCGCGACCGCGCGCTGAGGTCGCCGATCAGGGCGTGTCAGCCCGGATAGGGTTCGGTCTTCCGCCCGGCCCGCACGGTGCGCGCCCACCAGGCGATCTCGTCGAGCATCCGCTCAGCCGCATCGATCGCGGCACCGTCGGAGGTGCTGCCGTCGGCGGCGAACGCGTGCTTGACGCGGTGGAAGCTCACGGATTCCCGGACCGGCACCATGTGCACCTCGATCAGCACCTGGCGGAGTTGCTCGACGGCCCGCAGCCCTCCGGACAACCCGCCGTAGGCGACGAATCCGACCGGCTTGGTGCGCCATTCGTGTTTGACGGTGTCGATCGCGGTCTTGAGCGACGCCGGATAGCCGTGGTTGTACTCGGAGGTGACGATCACGAACGCCTCGGCGGCACCGATCCGGCGGGTGAACGCCTCGGCCTCGGCTCCCCCGGACAGATCCTGCGGCAGCGGGGTGTCGGCGAGATCGAGGATCCCGACGTCGAATTCGGATCGCCGGCGCGCGGTGTCCGCGAACCAGTTCGCGACGACAGGAGCGACACGTCCGGCGCGCACGCTCGCCACGATGATGTCCAGCTTGATCGGCTCGGTCCCGTCCATGGCTGTATCCAACCATTCGGTAGGCCG
>NZ_JADZGH010000102.1:18465-37088 GCF_015865005.1 Rhodococcus sp. CX | reverse complement strand
AGGTAGGTGTGGATGCCCTCGGTGCCCAGACCGGGATAGTCGGCCGCGACACCGCCTACCTCGATCACTGGCTCGCGCAGGGATACGCGGTGGTCGCGGCCGACTATCCCGGTCTGGGCACCGAGGGCATCCACACCTACCTGGACGGTCCGAGCGCCGCGAACAGCATCGTCGACATCGTCCGCGCGGCCCGCGCGGTCGAACCCTCGCTGTCGGACCGCTGGGTGGTGATCGGCCAGTCCCAGGGCGGGCACGCGGCCCTGCACACCGCGCACGCGGCCACCGCCCGCGCCCCCGAACTGGACTTCCGGGGCATGGTCGCGACGGGCGCGCCGTCGAACCTCGAGCTGCTGTACCCGCTCGGTTTCCCCGGTTTTCCCGACCTCGGTCTCGAGGGGCTGACCGCCTACACCGGCTACCTGTTCGCGGGGCTCCGGGCGGCACGCCCCGACCTGGACGTGAACAGCTATCTCTCACCTCGCGGTGTCGAGCTGCTCGAGGCCGCCGAGACGCTCTGCTACGAGGAGTTCGACGAGCGGTACGGAGACGTGAAGGTGGGGGAGTTGCTCTCCCGGCCGCTCTGGGACGAACGGTTCCGGTCGGTGTTCGCCGACTACGTGGGGGTTCCGACCCGCGGCTACGACCGTCCCCTGTTCATCGGCCAGGGGGTGCGCGACACGATGGTGCCGCCGCCGCTGTCGGTGAAGCTGGCCGCCGACCTCACCGCGGGCGGCGCAGACCTGCGGTTCCGGCCGTATCCGGGGGATCACGACGACACGATGTTCGCGTCGCTGCCGGACACGACGCCGTTCGTGGCGGGGTTGTTCGCCGGATAGCTACTCCGGCCGTGCGTGCACTCGCGGGCCGGGGAGAAAGTCCAGGATGTGGGTTCCCACGCCCGGCCCGATACGCTGGTACGCATGGCGGAGTTTATCTACACGATGAAGAAGGTGCGCAAGGCGCACGGTGACAAGGTCATCCTCGACGATGTCACCATGAGCTTCTACCCGGGAGCCAAGATCGGTGTCGTCGGACCGAACGGCGCGGGCAAGTCGTCGATCCTGAAGATCATGGCCGGGCTGGATCAGCCCAGCAACGGCGAGGCATTCCTCGACCCGGAAGCGACCGTCGGCATCCTGCTGCAGGAACCTCCGCTCAACGAGGAGAAGACGGTCCGGGGCAACGTCGAGGAGGGCCTCGGCGAGATCAAGGTCAAGCTCGACCGGTTCAACGAGATCGCCGAGCTCATGGCCACCGACTACTCGGACGAGCTGATGGAGGAGATGGGCAAGCTCCAGGAGGAGCTCGACCACGCCAACGCGTGGGACATCGACTCGCAGCTCGAGCAGGCGATGGACGCGCTGCGCTGCCCGCCGCCGGACGAGCCGGTCACCCACCTCTCCGGTGGTGAGCGTCGCCGTGTCGCGCTGTGCAAGCTGCTGCTGAGCAAGCCGGACCTGCTGCTCCTCGACGAGCCCACCAACCACCTCGACGCCGAGTCCGTGCTGTGGCTCGAGCAGTTCCTCGCGTCCTACCCGGGCGCGGTGCTGGCCGTCACCCACGACCGGTACTTCCTCGACCACGTCGCGCAGTGGATCTGTGAGGTCGACCGCGGCAAGCTGCATCCCTACGAGGGCAACTACTCCACCTACCTCGAGAAGAAGGCCGAGCGCCTCGAGGTGCAGGGCAAGAAGGACCAGAAGCTCCAGAAGCGCCTCAAGGAGGAGCTGGAGTGGGTCCGCTCCGGCGCCAAGGCCCGGCAGACCAAGAACAAGGCGCGTCTGGCCCGCTACGAGGAGATGGCCGCCGAAGCCGAGAAGCACCGCAAGCTCGACTTCGAGGAGATCCAGATCCCGACGCCGCCGCGCCTGGGCAACGTCGTCGTCGAGGTCTCGCACCTGGACAAGGGCTTCGACGGCCGGGTCCTCATCAAGGACCTGTCGTTCACCCTGCCGCGCAACGGCATCGTCGGTGTGATCGGCCCCAACGGCGTCGGCAAGACCACCCTGTTCAAGACCATCGTCGGTCTCGAGCAGCCCGATTCGGGCACCGTCAAGGTCGGCGAGACCGTCAAGCTCAGCTACGTCGACCAGACCCGCGCGAACATCGACCCTAAGAAGACCGTGTGGGAGGTCGTCTCGGACGGGCTCGACTTCATCGAGGTCGGCCAGAACGAGATGCCGTCGCGCGCGTACGTGTCGGCGTTCGGGTTCAAGGGCCCGGATCAGCAGAAGCCGGCGGAGGTGCTCTCCGGTGGTGAGCGCAACCGCCTGAACCTCGCGCTGACCCTCAAGGAGGGCGGCAACCTGATCCTGCTCGACGAGCCGACCAACGACCTCGACGTCGAAACCCTCAGCTCGCTGGAGAACGCGCTGCAGCAGTTTCCGGGTTGCGCCGTCGTGATCTCCCACGACCGCTGGTTCCTGGACCGCACCTGCACCCACATCCTCGCGTGGGAGGGCAACGTCGAGGAGGGCCGCTGGTTCTGGTTCGAGGGCAACTTCGAGGCATACGAGGCCAACAAGATCGAGCGTCTCGGCGCCGAGGCCGCCCGCCCGCACCGGGTCACCCACCGGAAGCTGACGCGTGACTGACCCGCGCGTGGCCGACCAGGGCGGCAAGGAGTTCGCCTGCGAGCTCGAGGTGCGCTGGGCCGATTCCGATCGGCTCGGGCACGTGAACAACACCAAGTTCGTCGAGTACATGCAGGAGGCGCGGATCAAGTTCTTCCGATCCGCACCGTTCGAGCCCCTGCCGGTCGTCGTGCGCAAGACCGACGTGGAATTCCTGCGGCCGCTCAAGGACGAGTCGGGCCCGATCACCGTCACGGTGACGGTGCGGCGGCTCGGCACCACGTCCTACACGCTCCGGCACGTCGTCACCGACGTGCACGGCAACGTGTGCGGACTCGGTGACGCGGTGCTGGTCGGGTTCGACCCGGCCACCGACTCCGCCCGGACGCTCACCGACGACGAGCGCCGGATGCTCGGCGAATACCTGGCCGTACCCGTCGGCTGACGCTCGTTTCCCTCCTCGGACGCCACGCCGCGGATAGGCTCGACTTCGGGCCTGTCCGCGGCGTTCGCGTTTGCGCAGCAGATCCGAGTGAGGAGGGTCATCATGGCCGAGTCGCCTGCATCGCAGCATGTTTCGCCGGATATCGAGGTACTGGAACGGGCATATCGACAGGGCGGCGGCGAGCTCATCGATCTGCGCCGTGCGATTCAGGCGCATCTGGAACTGGGACGGCACCGCCCGTCGGGTACCGCCGTGACGCACGTGTACCGGGCCGGGCGCCGCGACGGGATCGGCCCGGCGGTGCAGATCGTCACCGACGACATGCCGCTGTTGGTGGAATCGGTGACGTCCCTGCTGGAGCGCCTCGGTGTCACCGTCGGCGAGGTCGTGCACCCGATCTTCGGGGCCCGGCGCGGACCGACGGGGGAGCTGGTCGCGCTGACCCCCGTCCCGGCGGGAGCCGACGACGCCACCGCCGAATCGTGGATCCACGTGCAGCTGCACCCCACCACGACCGATTCGGCGCTCGACGCCGTGGACGCCGAGCTTCCGGTGGTGCTCGCCGATGTCCGCCAGGTGGTGACGGACACCGACGCCATGCAGGATCGCAGCCGCGAACTCGAGGCGTACCTGGAGGCGCTCGCCACCGACCCGCCGGGCACACGCACCGCCGAGGAGCTGACCGAGACGGCAGCGCTGCTGCGCTGGCTGGGAGAGGGCAACTACGCTCTCCTCGGCTACCGCCAGTACAACCTCGGGGATCCGGACGAGCACGGTGCGCGCCCGATCCACCCGGTACCGGGCAGCGGCCTCGGTCTGCTCCGCGACCAGGTGACACACGATCCGATCGATCTGCCGGCCGTTGCGGAACCGGCGGACCGTCCGCTGCTGGTGCTCACCGAGGGCTCGCTGCCGGCGACCGTGCACCGGTCGGTGTACCCGTACTTCGTGGACGTGGCGAACCTCGACGACGACGGCCGCATCGTCGGCGAGCACCGGTTCCTCGGGGTGCTCACGGTCACCGCACTGCACGAGAACGTCCTCGACATCCCGATGCTGTCGCGCCGGGTACGCGGTGCCATCGCCCGGGCGGGCGTGCCGATGTCCTCGTTCACCGGGCAGGCGATGCTCGAGATCATCCAGTCGATGCCGCGGATCGAGCTGTTCTCGATGAACACCGACACCCTGTACCGGACCGTGTCCTCGGTCGTGGGGATGCGTCGTCAGGTCCGGCTGTTCGTGCGCGTCGATCCGTTCGGCCGGTACGTCTCGTGCCTGGTGTATCTGCCGCGCGACCGCTACACGACCCGCGTCCGCGTCGCGATGCAGCAGATACTGTTGCGCGAATTCGGCGGGGGGACACTCGATTACACGGCCCGCGTCACCGAGGGTGATCTTGCGCAGTTGCACGTGACGATCCGTTCGGCGGTCGGTGCACCCGACGTCCGGGTCGACACGACCGAGGCCGAACGGCTGCGCATCCAGGGTCTGCTCGCCGAGGCCAGCCGCAGCTGGGACGACCGGCTCGCCGAGATCGCCGCGGACGACCCGACCATCGATCCTGCACTCGTGAAGCGCTATTCGGACGTCTTTCCCGACGCGTACAAGGAGGACTTCGACCCGGCGCACGCCCTCGCCGACGTGGCCCGCCTCGAGGCGTTGCGGGCGGACTCGATCGACATGCTGCTGTACCGCCCCGACGACGCCGTGCCGCGCCGGTGGCGTTTCGCGCTGTACATCGGCAGCGAGGGCATCACGCTGAGTCGGGTGCTGCCGGCGCTGCAGAGCCTCGGTGTCGACGTCGTCGACGAGCGGCCGTACCAGATCATCCGCGCGGACCGGATGAGTTGCTGGATATACGATTTCGGGCTCGACATGCCGGTCGACGTGGATCCGGAATCCGCGATGCCGCAACGCTTCACCGACGCCTTCGAGGCTGTGTGGCACGGGGCCGTCGTCGTCGACCGGTTCAACGAACTGGTCCTGCGCGCGGGGCTGACCTGGCGCCGGGCCGCGATGCTGCGCGCCTACGCGAAATACCTGAAGCAGGCGGGCTTCCCGTACAGCGAGTACCGCATCGCCGGGGTGCTGCTCGCCGCCCCCGCCACCACCGGTCTGTTCGTCGAACTGTTCGAGACGATGTTCGATCCGGAACTGCTCCCGGCGGTCTCGGCGGCCCGTGAACGCGACCTCGTCGCGGCACTCGAGCGGGCGATCGACGCCGTCACGGGTCTCGACGCCGACCGCATCCTGCGCGGGCTGTTCGCGCTGATCCGGGCCACCCTGCGCACCAACTACTTCGTTCCGGTCGACGACCGGGACGCGATGGGACGCATCCTGACGTTCAAGCTCGATCCCAGCGAGATCGACGAACTACCGCGCCCCCGGCCGAAATTCGAGATGTTCATCTATTCGCCCGAAGTCGAGGGTGTGCACCTGCGGTTCGGTCCGGTCGCGCGTGGCGGACTGCGCTGGTCCGACCGCCGCGAGGACTACCGAACCGAGATCCTCGGCCTCGCCAAGGCTCAGGCCGTCAAGAACGCGGTGATCGTGCCGGTCGGCGCCAAGGGCGGCTTCGTGGTCAAGAGGCCCGTCGCCCCCACCGGGGACCCCGCGGTCGACCGTGTCGCCGTCCGCGTGCAGGGCGAGCGCTGCTACCGCCGGTTCGTCGGCGGCATGCTCGAGATCACCGACAACCTCGACCGCGGCACCAACCAGGCGATTCCGCCCGCCCGGGTCGTGCGCCGCGACGGCGACGACCCCTACCTCGTCGTCGCCGCGGACAAGGGCACCGCGTCGTTCTCCGACCTCGCCAACGAGGTTGCGCGCGAGCATCGCTTCTGGCTCGACGACGCGTTCGCCTCGGGGGGTTCGGCCGGATACGACCACAAGGCGATGGGCATCACCGCGCGCGGGGCGTGGGAGAGCGTCAAACGCCACTTCGCCGAATTCGGCCTCGACACGCAGACACAGGACTTCACCGTCGTCGGCATCGGCGACATGAGCGGTGACGTGTTCGGCAACGGGATGCTGCTCAGCGAACACATCCGGCTCGTCGCCGCGTTCGACCACCGGCACATCTTCCTCGACCCGGACCCCGACGCGGCCCGCTCCTACGCCGAACGACGCCGGCTGTTCGAACTGCCCCGGTCCTCCTGGGCGGACTACGACCCGAAGCTGATCGGTACCGGCGGTGGGGTGTGGGAACGCACCCGCAAGTCGATTCCGCTCGCGCCGGAGGCCCGGGCCGCGCTGGGCCTACCCGATGAGGTCACCGAACTGCCTCCGCCCGAACTGATCCGCGCGATCCTGCGCGCCCCCGTCGACCTGCTGTGGAACGGCGGCATCGGCACCTACGTCAAGGCCCACACCGAAACGCACGCGGACGTCGGAGACAAGAGCAACGACGCGGTCCGCGTCGACGGCGACGAGATCCGGGCGCGGGTGGTGGGGGAGGGCGGCAATCTCGGTGTGACCCCCCGCGGCCGCATCGAATACGCCCGCGCCGGCGGCAAGATCAACACCGACGCGATCGACAACTCCGCCGGGGTGGACTGCTCCGACCACGAGGTCAACATCAAGATCCTGCTCGATTCGATGGTCGCCGCCGGGGAACTGCCGGAGTCCGAACGCAATCCGCTGCTCGAATCCATGACCGACGAGGTCGCCCGGCTCGTCCTCGCCGACAACATCGCCCAGAACGGGGTGCTCGGCGTGTCCCGGGCGTCGGCACCGGCGCTCCTCGGGGTGCACCAGCGCCTGATCAACGCCCTCGTCGCCGAACGCGGCCTCGACCGGACCCTCGAGGCGCTGCCGGACAACGAGGAGATCGAACAGCGGCTCGAGGCCGGTGAAGGACTGACCTCACCCGAGTTGTGCACGTTGCTCGCCCACGTCAAACTCGCCCTGGTCGAGGACCTGCTCGAGACCGACCTGCCCGACAGCGAAACGTTCGCCGCCCGGTTGCCCGGCTATTTCCCGGAACAGTTGCGGCAGCGGTTCCGCAACGGCATCCGGGCGCATCCGCTGCGCCGGCAGATCGTTGCGACGATCCTCGCGAACGAGACCGTCGACAACGGCGGCATCACCTACGTGTACCGGTTGAGCGAGGATTCCGGGGCGTCGAGCACGGACGCGATCCGTGCCTACGCGGCCGCCACCGAGATCTTCGGGCTGCCGCAGTTGTGGACGCGCATCCGCAGCGCCGACATCCCCACCGACGTCGCCGACGACCTGCTGCTCGAATCCAACCGGGTGCTGGACCGGGCGTCGCGGTGGCTGCTGTCGAACCGGCCGCAGCCGCTGGCCGTCGGCGCCGAGATCGCCCGCTACCGGTCGCCGTTCGCGCAGCTGGCCCCGCGGGTGGGGGAATGGATGCGCGGCCACGTCCGCGAGGACCTCGGCGACCGGATGGCGCCGCTGCTCTCCCGGGGTGCCCCCCACGCGCTCACCGAGGACGTGTTCCGGCTGCTCGACCAGTTCCCGCTGCTCGACGTCATCGACATCGCCGACATCGTCGAACGCGACGAGGAGATCGTCGCCGAGCTGTACTACGCGATGGACGCGCACCTCGGTGTCGACCGGCTGCTGTCGGCGGTCTCCGAACTCGACCGGGGCGACCGGTGGCATTCGCTCGCGCGGCTCGCGCTGCGCGACGAACTGTACGGATCGTTGCGGGCGTTGACCCGGGACGTGCTCGCCGGCGCCGAACCGGAGGAGACCAGCGTCGAGATGATCGAGGACTGGGAGCTGTCGAACGGGTCGCGGCTCGTGCGTGCGAGGGCGGCGCTCGAGGAGATATTCGCATCTGGAAACCTGGACCTGGCCACGCTGCTGGTGGCGGCACGGCAGATCAGGACCATGGTGCGCGCGGGTGCACCCGATCGGAGGTAGCACGTGAAGGATGCGGCGGAGCAGTTCGGGTTCCGGACCGAGGTGGTGGTGCGCTGGTCCGACATGGACGTGTTCCAGCACGTCAACCACGCGCGGATGGTGACCCTGCTCGAGGAGGCCCGCATCCCGTGGCTGTTCGCCGACGGCCGGCCCACCGTGAACCTGCGCGACGGAGCCGTCATCGCCGACCTGCACGTGCGGTACCGGGGCCAGCTGCGGCACGAGGACAGCCCGCTGGACGTGGTGATGTGGACCGAACAGGTGCGCGCCGTCGACTTCACGATCGGCTACGAGGTGCGGCCCGGTGGCGCGCCCGTCGACACGCCGCCGTCGATCGTCGCGTCGACGCAGATCGCCGCGTTCGACATCGACACCCAGAAGCTGCGCCGGCTCACCGCCCCCGAACGAGAATTCCTGCAGCGGTGGCGCCGTGGCTGAGCCGGGACACGCCGAACGGCAGGTCCACATCCCGGACGCGGACGACCGGGCCGATCTCGCGACCTTCCTGGGGCGGGCACTGCGCCTCGACGAATCGACCGTCGTGCGGTTGCACCGCCGGCGCGACGGCCTGCTCGCGGCGTGGGTGCGCACCGGGTTCGACGCGCTGGCCGTGCGCGCGCTGCCCGGCACCGTCACCCCCGCCGACACCTGTGTGGCCGCGGACGGGCTGCGTGCGGCACTGACCGCACCCGATGCGGGGGAGAGCATCGACCCCGGCTGGGCGGTCGATTCGGCCTGGCGGGGGTCGCTCCCACCGGAGGGCGGTTACGTCCACGTCGACGACGTTCCCGCGCGTGTGCTCGTCGATCTCGCCCAGCGCGGCGTCGCGGCGACCCGGGAGCAGGGGGCGCAGGGACCGCCGGTGTCGTTGCTCGCGCAGGAGGTGCTCGAGGTCACCGGCGGCGGCCTCACGGTCGGGGTGCCCATGCGGCTGGTGTTCGCGCTCAACGGCATGGGTTTCGTGCCCGTCGGTCCGGCGGGCGCCACCGCGGAGATCGACCTCGCGCGCATCGACCCCGCCGAGGTGGTGCGGGTGCGGGCCACCGCGACGTGGCTGCGGCTCGACGCCCGCTACGGTTCGGTGTACCTGCGACGCGGCGGGGGAATTGGTCTGAACGTGTTGTGACGCACAGCTTTTCGTAACCGTGGCGGCCGTTCCGGTGTCACAGCAACCAGGCCGCGCTGTTCGGCGGCAGGTGGGTGTCCACACCCGGTGCGCTGGCGAGCAGCACCGCACCCGGGGGCAGCGGCACCGGATCGTCCGTGGTGTTGAGCGCGCACGTCAGCCCGCCCTGCCGCCGGAACGCCAGGCATCCGGGTGGGCTTCCGTACCAATCGATCCCGCCGGACAACTCCGGGCGGCGACGGCGCAGCTCGAGCGCCGCCCGGTACAGCGACAGCATCGACGTCACGTCCTCGAGCTGGCGTTCGGCGGTCAGCTCCGCCCAGTCCTCCGGCTGCGGTAACCAGCCCTGCGCGGCCGAGGTGAACCCGAACGGCGGCCGGTCGCCCTCCCACGGCAGCGGAACCCGGCAGCCGTCGCGACCGCGGTCCGTGTACCCGGACCGCTTCCACACCGGATCCTGCAGGGCCTCGTCGGGCAGGTCGACATCGGCGAGCCCGAGTTCGGCTCCGTTGTAGACGAACACCGCCCCCGGCAGCGCCAGTTCGACGAGCAGCATCGCCCGGGCCCGCGCGATCCCGGCCGGACCGCCGCCGAACCTGGTGACCTCCCGGGAGACGTCGTGATTGGACAGCGTCCACGTCGGGGTTCCCTGCACCGGAGCGACCGCGGCGAGCGAACCCTCGATCGCCTCCCGGATCGCGGTCGCGTCCCAGCCGGTCAGCGCCAGGTGGAAGTCGAATCCGAGATGCAGCTCGTCCGGGCGCAGATACTCCGCGAACCGCTGCGGGTCGTGCACCCAGATCTCGCCGATCGCCACCGCGTGCGGGTACTCGTCGAAGACCTTCCGGATCCGCCGGTGGATGTGGTGCACGTTCGGATCGTTGAACCGCGGATCGGTGTCGAAGTGCGAGAGCAGCTTGTTCGACTGCCACCCGTCGTGGTCCGGCAGGCCGTCCGGTTTGGCCATGCCGTGCGCGACGTCGATGCGGAAGCCGTCGACGCCCCGATCCAGCCAGAACCGCAGGGTCCGTTCCAGATCCGCGAAGACCTCTTCGTTGCCCCAGTTGAGGTCGGGTTGTTCGGGGGCGAACAGGTGCAGATACCACTGGCCGGGGGTGCCGTCGGGTTCGGTGATCCGCGTCCAGGCGGGACCGCCGAAGATGCTCGGCCAGTTGTTCGGGGGCTCGTCGCCGCCGGGACCCCGGCCGTCGCGGAAGTGGTAGCGGGCGCGTTCGCGGCTGCCCGGCGGTGCGGCGAGGGCGGCGCGGAACCACGGGTGCTCGTTGCTGGTGTGGTTCGGCACCAGATCCATCACGACGCGGATCCGCCGGGCATGCGCCTCCCGGACCAGTTCGTCGAAGTCGTCGAGATCGCCGAACAGCGGATCGATGTCCCGGGGATCGGACACGTCGTAACCGTGATCGGCCATGGGGGACCGCATCACCGGGTTCAGCCAGATCGCGTCGACACCGAGCAGTTCGACGTAACCGAGGCGCTCACGGATGCCGGCGAGATCGCCGATACCGTCACCGTTCGCGTCGGCGAACGACCGCGGATAGATCTGGTAGAAGACGGCATCGCGCCACCAGGGCACCGGAACAGGAGGTGCCGGGGACGACGTGCTCTGCGGCCTTGACACGCAAACATGGTGTCAAATCTCGGCCGCGGGTGTCGTGGGAGGCGAGTCACGAGGTCGCGGCCGGGGGACCCCGCGTGATAGGACAATCGGCATGAAACGGACATCCGTGGTGGCTGCCCGCCTCGACGACGTCGAGCTCGCCGACGACCCGATCGACCCCGCCTGGATCATCGCGGGCGACCCCCGCGCGCGCTGCGGCCAGTGGTCGACCAGCACGGATCGGACCACGACGACGCACGTCTGGGACTGCACCGCGGGCCGGTTCAACTGGTACTTCGCCGTCGACGAGATCGTGCACATCGTCGACGGCGCCGTCACCGTGTCCGCCGACGACTTCCCGCCCCGCACGTTGCGTGCCGGGGACGCCGCCCTGTTCCGCGCCGGAACCTGGGCGGTCTGGCAGGTCCCCGAATACGTGCGCAAGCACGCGATCCTGCGCCGGAGCCTCCCCGCGCCGATCGCGTTCGCGCTGCGCGTCGTGACCAGAATCCGGTCGGTGCTCGGCCGCGGCTGAGCCGCCGAACCGCGCCGGAATGGGTCAGATCGGCGAGTTCATCAGCGAGTCGGCGGCCATGTCGATGTAGTCGAGCAACTGGCGGCGATGCGCGGCGTCGAGCGTGGTGTCGTCGATCGAGGCGATCGCGGTGTGCATGCACCGCAGCCACGCGTCCCGCTCGATCGGGCCGATCTTGAACGGGTGGTGGCGCATCCGCAGCCGCGGGTGCCCCCGCTCGTCGGAGTAGGTGCGGGGACCGCCCCAGTACTGTTCGAGGAACATGCGCATGCGGCGCTCCGCCGGGCCCAGATCCTCCTCCGGATACAGCGGCCGGACGACCTCGTCCTTGGCGACCTCTTCGTAGAAGCGCGCGGTGATCTTCCGAAACGTCTCGGCCCCACCGATCGCGTCGTAGAAGGTCTGCTCGTCACTCATCGTTGCTCACCATTCCCTCTCGCCCGCCCATTGTGCCTGCTTCTGCAGTAAGGGCGCCGGGGCGGTACGGGACGTTCACCACCCCGACCGCAATATGTCGGCGAATTCGGGGTGCGATGTCGCGGCATCCGTGGTGCACTATTGCCAGTCTTCCGGAGGTCGCATGAAGCACCGCAGCAGCGCACATCGACAACTCCCGCCCGCGGAGACCCTCGACGGGGTCCCGGGGGCCAACACTCTGCGGGTCGTGCGCGACCCCGGTGCCCTACCGGACTGGTTCGCGTTGAGGGTGCTGCTGCTCAACGCCACCTTCGAACCGCTGACCGCGCTGCCGGCGCGCCGCGCGGTGGTGCTCATGACCTGCGGCAAGGCCGACACGGTGCACGAGGACCCGCAGGCACCGGTCGTGCACTCGGCGGAACGGTCCGTGCAGCTTCCCTCGGTGATCCGGCTGCGCACCTTCGTCCGCGTGCCCTACCACGCGCGGGTGCCGATGACCCGGGCCGCGCTCATGCACCGGGACGGCAACCGGTGCGCCTACTGCGGCGCCAAGGCCGAAACCATCGATCACGTCGTTCCGCGCAGCCGCGGTGGCGAGCATTCCTGGGAGAACTGCGTCGCCTGCTGCGCGTCGTGCAACCACAAGAAAGCAGACCGGTTGCTCAGCGAACTGGGCTGGACGTTGCGGGCCTCACTGGTGCCGCCGAAGGGCCGGCACTGGCGTCTGCTGGCCACCCTGCCGGAGCTGCATCCGACCTGGTTGCCGTATCTGGGAGAGGGCGCCGCCTGAGCGCAACGGAGACATCCCGGGCCAAGTGCGCCGGGATGGTACCGGCTGGGCTACCGTTTGCGGTGTGAGCATTCTCGAGACAACCCTGATATTCGTGGGCATCCCATTGCTGGTGATCCTGATCGTCGCGGGGCTGGGCTACATCGGGCCGAAGTACGCGACCCCGAATCCGCCCGAGTACAAGCTCGGCGACAAGTGGGATCACGAGCCGGTGCTGTGGAGCGCTGTCGACGAGGTGACCGGACACGGACACCACGGTGGGCACGGACACGCCGGTTCGGCGACGGAACTGATCGGAGGTACCGCAAGTGGCAAGTGGTGACGTGATCCACGCCCCGGCAATCGCGCCGGAGAACCTGCCGTACGCCGCCGCACTGACGGCGAGCGGACGCATCTCGCGGGCCATCCCGGCCGGCCTCGACCACACGTTCGACGAGAACCCGCCGTTCGCCGAGCGGGACCTGATCGCGCTCGACGATGCGCTCTCCGAGGCCACCCGCGCCACCAAGGTGCGGTTCAACGTCTACATCGGCGATGCGACGGACCCGGCGGCGGCGACCGACGCGGTCTTCCCGCAGACCCCCGAGGCGGCGCGTTCGGTGCTCATCGCGGTCTACCCGAACCAGCGGTCGATCCAGATCCGCAGCGGCGTCGACGTCGCGGACCGCGTCACGGACCGTGTCGCGCAGCTCGGCGTGACCGCCGCGGTCGCTTCCTTCGGCCAGGGCCACCTTCTCGACGGCCTGGTCAGCGCCGTCCGCGTCATCGCCAACGCGATCGTCGCGCCCTGATTCCCGGCACTTCCGGCTCCGGCACCTCGGTTTCCGGCGCTTACCGCTGAGGGGTGTCTCCCTGCTGCTCGGCAGCAGGGAGACACCCCTCGGTTCGGTGTGCAGCTCAGTTCGGTTCGCAGCCGGTTTCAGGAGGCGTCGAAGGCGCGGGCCTTCAGCGACCGCACGATGCCGGCGCGGCCCTCGACGACGAGCCGGCGCAGCGCGGGCGGCAGGTCACCGGCGAGGAACTCGTCGGCCGCCGCGACCGACGCCTCCGAGATCGACCACGCCGGGTACAGGCCGACCACGACGGTCTGCGCGACCTCGCTCGATCGCCGCTCCCACACGCCCGGAACGTCCGCGAAGTACCGCGCCACGTACGGCTCGAGCAGTTCGCTCTGGCCGGCCGGGGCGAACCCGCCGATGATCGCGCGGGCGGTGATGTTCGGGACCGTGTCGTCGAAGATCACCGTCTGCCACACCTGTTCCTTGACCGCCGCCTGCGGACGGGCCGCCCGCGCGGCCGCCGCCTGACGGGCACCGGCGGCCGTCGGATCGCGCTCGGCCTCCGCGTCGATCACCGGGGACTCGACACCGTCGGCGTCGATCTCTCCGGCCGCGGCGAGCGCCTGCACGATCCGCCACCGCAGATCCGTGTCGACGACCAGCCCCGGCAACCCCACCGTCGACGGATCGGCGGCGAGCAGCTCGGCGAGCACCTCGGTGTGCCACGCCGACAACTGCGCCGTGGTCAGGGCGTTGACGAAGGCGAGCTGATGATCGGATCCCGGCTCGGCCGCGCGGGCCAGTTCCAGCAGCCGGTTCGCGTAGTCCGCCCAGCCCTGGCTGTCCGCCCACGCCGGATCCGCGTAGCTGCCCAGCGCGGTGTGTGCCTGCATGAGCAGCCGTTGCACGACACCCACCTCGCTCTCGGCGGCCACACCGCGCTGCACGAGCGCCACGAACTCGCGGGCCTTGAGCTCGGCCTGCCGCGTCATCTCCCACGCCGCCGACCACACGAGCGTGCGGGGCAGCGGCTCGGCGATGTCGCCGACCCGCTCGATCACCGTGCGCAGCGACTGCTCGTCGAGCCGCACCGAGCAGTACGTCAGGTCGTCGTCGTTGACGAGCACGAACTGCCCGCGCGGCACCCCGACGAGCTCCGGCACGTCGGTGCGGGCGGCGGCATCGACATCGATCTCGACGCGGTGGGTGCGCAGCAGCTTCCCGGAACCGTCGTCGTCGTACACGCCGATCGCCAGGCGGTGCACCCGGAACTCGCCTTCACCCGGCTGCGCTCCCTCCTGCACGACCGTGAACCGGGTGAACTTCCCGTCGGCGTCGACCTCGAAATCGGGGCGCATGATGTTCAGGCCCGTCGTCTTGAGCCACTGCGCGCCCCACCCGGACAGGTCGCGGCCCGACGCCTTCTCGAGGGCCGCGAGCAGATCGTCGAAGGTCGCGTTGTCGTAGGCGTGGTCGCGGAAGTAGTCGCGCAGACCCGCCAGGAACGGTTCCTCGCCGACGTACGCGACGAGCTGCTTGAGCACCGACGCGCCCTTCGCGTAGGTGATGCCGTCGAAGTTGACCTCGACGGCCGCCAGATCGGGGATGTCCGCGGCGATCGGATGCGTCGACGGCAGCTGATCCTGCCGGTACGCCCACGACTTCTCGACGTTCGCGAACGTCGTCCACGCGTTGGTGTACTCGGTCGCGCGGGACTGGCACAGCACCGAGGCGAACGTCGCGAACGACTCGTTGAGCCACAGATCGTCCCACCAGCGCATGGTCACGAGGTCGCCGAACCACATGTGCGCCATTTCGTGGAGCACCGTCTCGGCGCGACGCTCGTACGACGCGCGGGTCACCTTCGACCGGAAGACGTAGTCCTCGAGGAACGTGACGGCCCCGGCGTTCTCCATCGCGCCCGCGTTGAACTCCGGCACGAACAACTGGTCGTACTTGCCGAACGCGTAGGGCACCCCGAAGTTGCGGTGATAGAAGTCGAAGCCCTGCTTCGTCTCGGTGAACAACCGGTCGGCGTCCATGAACTCTGCGAGCGACGCGCGGCAGTAGATGCCCAGCGGAATCGTGCCGTGCTCGTCGGTGTACGCATCCGTCCACACCGAGTACGGGCCGGCGATCAGCGCGACCAGATAGGTGCTCATCCGCGGTGTCGTGCGGAAGATGTGCTTGCCGGGCGTGGCGGCGACGGTCTGCACCGTCTCGGCGTTGGAGATCACCGCCCAGTCCTCCGGCGCGGTCACCGAGAGGTCGAACGTGGCCTTCAGGTCCGGCTGGTCGAAGCACGCGAACATGCGCTTGGCGTCGGCCGTCTCGAACTGCGAGTACAGGTACACCGCACCGTCGGTGGGATCGACGAACCGGTGCAGACCCTCACCTGTATTCGTGTACAGGCAGTTCGCGTCGACGACCAGTTCGTTGCGTTCGGACAGCCCGGACAGCGCCAGACCGGTGTCCTCGGTGTAACCGGACACGTCGATGGGGGAGCCGTTGAGCGTCGCCGAGTTCACCTTCTGCGCGATCAGGTCGATGAACGTCGACGCACCCTCGGTGGCGCCGAACGTGACCGTCGTGATCGAACGGAACGTGGTGGTGCCGGGTGCGTCCGCGCCGTCGGTGAGATCGAGTTCGATGCGGTAGTTGTCGACCGACAGGATCGCGGCCCGTTCAGCAGCCTGCTCACGGGTCAGATTCGGTGGTGCCACGAAGATCTCCTTCTACACGACGGGTTGCGACGAACCAATCCCACCACGTGCGGACGCCGTGGACCCGTCGGACCCGCTGCGGGCGGTGAAGCTCACCCCGCGAGATCGGCCAGCGCCACACCCGGATCGGCGAGCCTCGCCCGATCCACGGCGGTGCCGGAGCCCAGCAGCGCGCGGATCTCGTCGCCGGCATCCCAGATGTTGACGTTCATCCCCGCCCGCACCCGGTCGTCGGAGTCGAGCCAGAACGCCAGGAACTGCAGGCCCGCGACGTCGCCGCGGGTCACGACCGTCGCATCGCGCGGCGCGTGCCCCACGTACTCCATGCCCAGGTCGTACTGGTCGGTGAAGAAGTAGGGGAGCCGCTCGTAGGACGCCGGCCGGCCCAGCATCGTCGCCGCCGCGACCGCCGGCTGGTTCAACGCGTTCGCCCAGTGCTCGACGCGGACCCGGCCGCCGAGCACCGGATGCTCGGCCTCGGCGATGTCGCCGACCGCGACGATGTCCGGGTCGCTGGTGGTCAGCGTGCTGTCGACGAGGACCCCGCCGTCGACGGCGAGCCCCGCCTCCCGGGCGAGCTCGATGTTCGGCACCGCGCCGACGGCGAGCAGCACCGCGTCGGCGGGGACGACACTGCCGTCGCCGAGGCGCACCCCGGTGGCCCGACCCGATTCGACGACGATCTCCTCGACCGACGTCTGCAACCGCAGGTCGACGCCGTGCGCGCGGTGCAGGTCCGCGAACACGGCACCGATCTCGGGGCCCAGCGCGGCCTGCAACGGCTGTGCGGCCGTCTCGAGAACCGTCACCTCCGCGCCGTGCCCGCGGGCGTTCGCGGCGACCTCGAGCCCGATCCAGCCGGCGCCGACGATCACCAGGCGGGCCCCGTCCGCGCGCACCACCGAGAGCAGCGCGTCCGCGTCGTCGACGGTGCGCAACACGTACACCCCCGACGCGTCGGCGCCCGGCAGTGGGATCGTCCGGGGCCGCGAGCCGGTTGCGAGCGCCAGCTTGTCGTAGTGCAGCGCCGAGTCGTCCGGCAGCGTCACCGTGTGTGCGGCCGGATCCAGCGCCGTGACGGTGGTGCCCAGGCGCAGCTCGATCCGGTGGTCGCGATACCAGTCGCCGCGTTGGACGGTGAAGTCCAGCAACCGCTTGTTGCCGGCGAAATACTCCTTCGACAGCGGCGGTCGCTCGTAGGGCAGATGCTCCTCGGTGCCGAGCAGCACGATGTGCCCGAGGAAATCGCGGGCGCGCAGTTCCTCGGCGGTCTTGGCACCGGCCAGTCCGCCGCCGACGATCACGAACGTTTCTTCGCTGGGCATCGCAGTCTCCCGTGTCACGAGTCGTGCGGTTCGATTCGACCGTACGGTGTGCCGCGCGGGCGCTGGTGCGGTTCGGGAAGAATCCGGCTTGCTGCGACGTTGTGCTGTCGACAGCATCGGTTGTCGTCGACGTGTCGACGACGGGACATCTGAGGAGAATTCCGTGAGCGAAGCCACCGCCAAGGACCCCGTGAGCGAAGCGATCACCAAGGACACTGCCGACTTCTGGTTCGACCCGCTCTGCCCCTGGTGCTGGATCACCTCGCGATGGATCCTCGAGGTCACCAAGGTGCGCGACATCGAGGCGCGTTTCCACGTCATGAGCCTCGCGGTCCTCAACGAGGGACGCGACCTGCCCGCCGAGTACGCCGAGAAGATGAAGAAGGCGTGGGGTCCGGTGCGTGTGGCGATCGCCGCCGCCCAGAAGTACGGTGACGAGATCCTGGCCCCGCTGTACACGGCGCTGGGCACGCAGATCCACAACGAGGGCAACGACGACTTCCCCGCCGTGATCGGCAAGGCGCTCGCCGATCTGGGCCTGGACCCGGAACTGGCGAAGGCCGCCGACACCGATGCCTACGACGAGGTGCTGCGCGCGAGCCACGCCGCCGGCATGGACGCGGTGGGCCCCGATGTGGGAACCCCCACGATCCACGTCAACGGGGTCGCGTTCTTCGGCCCGGTGCTCTCGAAGATCCCGCGCGGCGAGGAAGCCGGCAAGGTGTGGGACGGCGTGGTCGCGCTCGCGAGCTACCCACACTTCTTCGAACTCAAGCGCACCCGGACCGAGGGTCCGAGCTTCGAGTAGATCCGGCAGGCCGGCAAGCAGCTCCGAGGATTCAGGCAATCCGTCGGACTGCTGCCGGCCTCCCGCATACGCGGTGCTCCCTGCTGTTCGTCGGCACCGCATCGGGCTCGTTAGACTCTTGACTCATGCGCGTTTACCTGGGTGCCGACCACGCCGGCTTCGAACGTAAGAACCAGATCATCGAACACCTGACCGCCAACGGTCACGAAGCCGTCGACTGCGGCGCACACGAATACGACGCCCAGGACGACTACCCCGCGTTCTGCATCGAGGCGGCCCGCCGCACCGTCGCCGACGAGGGCAGCCTCGGCATCGTCCTCGGAGGCAGCGGCAACGGCGAGCAGATCGCCGCGAACAAGGTGCCCGGCGCCCGCTGTGCCCTCGCGTGGAGCGTCGAGACCGCCAAGCTCGCCCGCGAGCACAACAACGCGCAGCTCATCGGCATCGGTGGTCGCATGCACACGCTCGAGGAGACGCTCGCGATCGTCGACGCGTTCCTGGCGACCCCCTGGTCGAACGAGGAGCGGCACCAGCGTCGCATCGACATCCTCGCCGAGTACGAGAAGACCGGCGTCGCTCCCGCCGTCCCCG